>JBBQMQ010000387.1:0-4532 GCA_038329115.1 Bacteroidales bacterium | reverse complement strand
GGCCATAGCAAGAAAAATCAATCCCAGTTGGTCTGCTTCGTATTCATGTTGCCTGGAATAGGGTAGAATTACTCCATATTGTGCTCCGATTCCATAAAGTGTATTAATTGTAGAACGCGTAGCTTCCGATTTCTTGGTGAGTAAAGCATCGGTGAGCGATGCACCATATTGTAATGCCAACTGCTGGCTCATTCGTTCGCTACTGTGCTTGGCCACCGCATGGGCAATTTCGTGCCCTAAAACTACAGCCATTCCTACTTCATTTTGGGTTATAGGCAGAATTCCTTCAAAAACCACTACTTTTCCGCCCGGCATACAGAATGCATTCACCTTAGCATCTTTTACCAGATTAAATTCCCATGAGAAATTCGGAATTTCCGATTCATGTCCATTGTTCTTTAGGTAAGTTTCTACTACTGTTGAAATGTTTTTACCCACTTTTTTTACTAAATCTGTATTTGCTTTATCTTTCGAAGCAGGTACAGAATCGATAAACTGTTTGTAACTTTGCAAACTCATTGTCAGCACTTCCGAATCCGGAACTAACAAAAGTTGCTTCCGACCGGTGATTAAAACGGTTGTACAGCCGGCTAAAATAGCCACCATAAGCATGAGTAATAAATATTTTCTCATATATTAAATTTTTATTGTTTAAATTCGTAAAACTATCTATCAAAATTTTATCTTTGCAAAGATAATTATTCATTTTAAAACATAACACAAAAACGATAGAAATCATCTCGGATTTAATCAATAGAATAGAAGCAAACCATTACTAATTAGCTTATGATCATGAAATTTATCATTCCTAACTTCTGGAAATCAATAGTCGTAATAGGATGCATACTCTATTTGTCTTTTGCACCGCCTTCGGAATTTAAAGATATTCCAACCTTTGAAAATGAAGATAAACTGGTTCATATACTCATGTATTTTGGTTTGGCACTCATATTAATCCTCGATTTTAATTCTGCATTAAAAAAACAAAGCGTTAAATTTATAATTTTTGTTTTAGTTTGTATCATTTTTCCTGCAATTCTCGGTGGCCTGATTGAAATAGTTCAACCGTTATTATTTTTCCCTCGAACAGCCAGTTGGATCGATTGGTTTGCCGATATCGCCGGTGTTTTGGTTGCCTGGGGAGGAATGTATTTGATGAAAAAAACGCCTGAATTAAATTCAAAATAAGGATTGTCTTTTTAATAATTTGTTTCGAAAGATTACAATGGGTGACGAAACGCTTAAATATAAAATAGGAATTACACTTATAAAAGGTGTTGGAAATGGCGTGGCCAAAAATCTGATTGCCTATTTGGGTGGTGTTGAAGCAGTTTTTAAAGAAAAACAGCAGAATCTGGCTAAAATTCCCGGAATTGGTGATGTGCTTTCAAAAGAAATCATATCTCAAAATGTATTGGCACGGGCAGAAGAAGAAATAGAATTTATCAACAAAAATAATATTCAAACCGCTTACTTCACCGATCGCGATTATCCCTATCGCCTGAAAGAATGTTCCGATTCGCCTGTGATTATTTACAGTAAAGGAAATTGTAATCTGAATGATGGAAAATTTGTCGGAGTTGTCGGAACCCGAAATGCCACCGAAACAGGAAAAGAGAATTGTAAAAAACTGATTGCCGATTTGTCGGAAGCGAATCCAAATATTGTAATTGTAAGTGGTTTGGCTTATGGAGTTGATATTTGTGCGCATAAAACTGCACTTGATACTGGCTTGTCAACAATTGGAGTTATTGGTCATGGTTTGGATCGGATTTATCCGGCAATTCATCGATCTACGGCTGTAAAAATGTTGCCACAAGGTGCTTTACTTACCGAATATCTGAGTCAAACAAATCCGGACAGGCCGAATTTTGTGCAGCGCAATCGCATTATTGCCGGACTTTGTGATGCAATTGTGATTGTAGAATCGGCTGCAAGAGGTGGTGCATTGATTACTGCTGAAGTTGCCAACGACTACAACCGTGATGTTTTTGCGTTTCCCGGGCGGGTGAATGATGAGTGGTCGATTGGATGTAACGCTTTGATTAAAAACAATAAAGCATCGCTTATTGAATCGGCTGATGATATTTTGCGTTTTATGAATTGGGAAAAGCAAAATTCAGGAACTGCTTTAAATGTTCAAACGGCTTTATTTCTGGATCTATCGGATGAGGAACAGACGATTGTTAATGTGCTGAGACAAAATCAGGATGGGATGCAATTGAATGAGCTGGCGATACGACTCGAAAAACCAATCAGCAAAATCTCGTCCATGTTACTCGAAATGGAATTTAAAGGCTTAGTAAAATGCTTGCCGGGAAATGTTTATAAAATTGTAAAATAAAACGCCTAACTCCAAAGGAGGAAATAGTTTTGATAGAAAGAAATGTAATTAAAGTAATTTAAATCCTCTCTTTTTGGGGAGGTTTGGAGGGGCTATGTATTCTAAAGAAGAATTAAAGCAATTAAAGAAAGAATTTTGGGAAGGATTTGGCTTGTATTGTAGTCAGATACCGGCTTTGAAGCGGCGGAAAAGCAAGTTTATGTTATACAATACCAAGATGAAAGGTGTGGAAATGAAGTTCGATGCTACCCGCGAAGGAGCTTTCGTTATTCTGGAAATAAACCTGCACGATGCCAAAGCGAGACTCGATAAATATGAGCAATTCGAAAAATATAAAATCCTTATTGAAAAACAGTTTCCAGAAGGTTTGATATGGGATTTTGCTTACATACGTGAATCAGGAACAGAAGTTTGCCGTATTTACACCCAAAAGACCGGCATTGATTTGCACAGGCGGATTCAATGGATGGAATTTTATAAATTTATGTCTGCAGAAATGCTCAAAATGGAAAAGGCATTTATTGTAGTAAAAGAGCTGATTGAATAGCAGTCAGCTTTAATTATTTCAGCTAAAGAAGCCATTCATTGATTAAAATACTTACTTTTGTGAGGCTTTTAAAAAATTGGAATGCTTTTTGTTTAAAATAAAAGCCGTAAGAATTCGTTATAAAACTATCTTTTAATTAAACACGTATAAAAAATGATGCTTTCACTCATCCTTCAAGCCACAGCGCCGGTAGTCGATACGATTAACTCCGCCGTTAATTCTATTCCTGTTGTTGCAAAACCAGCAGCAGTTTCCCTTTGGGATATTATTCAAAAAGGTGGATTAATTATGATTCCAATCGGAATTCTTTTTGCCACAGCTATTTATATCTTTATAGAGCGATATATTACTATTCGGAATGCTTCGGCAAGCGAAGGTAATTTCATGAATGATATTCAAGCCATGATTGAGTCCGACAAAATTGATAAAGCATTGGCATTATGTGCAAAAAATACGTTGCCGATTGCCCGTATGGTTGAAAAAGGAATAAAAAGAATCGGACGTCCGATTAAAGAAATTGAAGAATCGATTGAAATTGTGGGTAAGTTCGAAGTGTACGAACTGGAAAGAGGACTTCCGATTTTGGCGGTTATTGCCGGTATTGCGCCTATGTTCGGGTTTTTGGGAACTATTTTAGGAGTAATCAAGATTTTCTTCGACATTTCACAAACCAGCGATGTAAGTATTGGTGCTGTATCCGCAGGACTTTATGTAAAAATGGTTTCGAGTGCTTCCGGGCTTATTGTTGGGATTTTAGCTTATATTTTCTACAATTGGCTGAACATTAAAGTTGGAAAAGCTGTCAACAAAATGGAACGTAATGCCATGAATTTTATCGACTTCTTGCAAGAACCGAACAAATGAACCTACAAAAAAGAAATAAACCAAGTGCCGAAGTCTTCACTTCTGCCATGAACGACATCATGTTCTTTTTGATGCTGTTCTTTATTATCATCTCTACATTGTTGAATCCGAATGTTATCAAGCTGAATTTGCCCAGTGCCAAAAATACACAATCCATTCACAAAAAGGAAATTCTGCTTTCGGTAAATAAAGATCTGCAATACTTTGTAAACAATAAACAGGTTCCTTTCGATAAACTTGAGACGGTTTTGGCCAAAGAAGCAAGCAAAGACAAAGAAGTTTTCGTAGTTTTACGCTGCGACAATACATTAGCGATCCAACAACTGGTTAATGTGTTGGAAATAGGCAACCGGCTAAATGTAAAAATGATTTTGGCTACCAGAAAGGAATAGTTTATTGAGTCAATAAACAATATCAAATAACCCACGGGCTCTTAGTTGTTCTTTCCGTTAGACTGAACATTGAAGATGAACAGTTTGACGCTGGTAAAAAATGATTTCTTTCAAAAAACATAAAAGCCAATATATTGCAGCAATTGTTACTATCCTTATTCAAATAGTACTTTTTACGCTGCTTAGCCTTGAATTTTCAGGAGAACAATCATCACGTTTATCCAATGCCGATTTGGATAATCTTGAGCTTCAAATGGAAGATTTAGCCCGAGAAGATATTTCCAACTCACCACCCGGAAAAGATCCGTTAACCGAACAAAAGGACAAAGCTTCAGAAAGTATTTCCAAAGAAAAAGGACAAGTAAAAACACAGACTGCCCCACAA
>JBBQMQ010000386.1:0-4572 GCA_038329115.1 Bacteroidales bacterium | reverse complement strand
AAGCACTTTATATTTTTTTCCAAATTCAATGGCCAGGGGAAGTCCTACATACCCAAGACCTATTACTGCAATTTTAGTGTCTTTCATTCGTAAATATTTAGTATAAAGTTTCACCGAAAATATTTTATTTTATTCAATAATTAGCTTGATTGTATTAATTTAGGCGGATTCTAATCTTTGTTTTGAATGATAATAAGAGTTGCAAAGATACAATAAACCTTTCAAAACAATTAAAATAATCTGTAAAAAATGAAATTTTTATAAGTATAAAAATGTTAATTATAAGCCATTCACACACATTTTGAGTATTTATTTGTTTATTTTGTATCAAAATTAAAAATTAGACTATGAACCTCACAGAATATTTCCCTTTAGTAGATGAAAATGGCAATGTTACCGGGAAAGCAAGCCGAAAGGAATGTCATTCCGGTACGTTTTTACTGCATCCTGTAGTTCATCTGCATGTATTCAATCCGGTAGGCGAACTTTATTTACAAAAAAGGGCACCCGACAAAGATATTCAACCGGGGAAATGGGATACTTCGGTTGGTGGACATGTGGATTACGGCGAGGAAATTGAAGATGCACTGAGACGGGAAGTACGTGAAGAGCTTGGAATAGTTGATTTTGAACCTCATTTTGTATCACGTTACAAATTTGTTTCGAGCCGCGAAGCAGAATTGGTTCATTGTCATTATTGCATTTACAAGGGTGTCATTACACCCGATCCTGTAGAGATATCAGAAGGTAGGTTTTGGTCAATTTCTGAAATTGATGCGAATATTGGAAAAGATGTTTTTACTCCAAACTTCGAATATGAATATCTTCAACTTGTCAAAGGTATTATTGAAAAAGTTTTTTGAAACTACGTTGAGGGAACAATTAAATGTCGTATATTAATTTGCAACAATTGACATTAAAATAAAATACCTCACGAATTAATTTGTGAGAATTCGTGGAATTCGTTGTTTTAAATAAGTCATAAACTTCAAATTCCACGAATTTACACTCCTGAATAATTAAGAAATACGACATTATATAGTTTCAATTCCTTACATTGAATGCCAACATAAATTACCAAATATGAAAAATGTATTATTTGTTAGTTTTAATTTTTACTAAATAATTACAGAATAAGTCTCTAAGTCCCCTTATGGGGGATTTAGGGGGCTGTTATTAACTATTAACTCCTAACTAACACAAATTACCAAATATGAAAAATGTATTATTTGTTAGTTTTAATTTTTACTAAATATTTACAGAATGAGTCTTTAAGTCCCCTTATGGGGGATTTAGGGGGCTGCTATAAACTATTAACTAAACTAAAACACATGCCTTTAAAAACCTCCCTGATTTCTCTATTCGATGAAATGTTTGCTTTTGTAAAAAAAGATTTTCAACTTCTCTCCTACTTGTATACATTTACATTCATTTTTTGCTGTATCGGGTTAAACTATTCCACCGGTTTCTACCGCGATTACATCCGTCCATCCTATTTCGACGGTACTTCCATGTGGGTATTTCCGTTTTTTTATGGAATCATGTATTTTGCTGTTGCCCTACCCGTTCAGCTTATAGAAAAAAATTATTCCCTGCTAAAGAACAGTCATTTCTACCTGAAAAGCCTGTTTTTCATTATTTTGTATGGAATGTCAATAGGGTATTTTGGTTATACTAATTGGGAATTCCTTACCAACTTTATCGATGAGAGACTATTTGTAATAAAAATAATTTCTCAACTGAAAGGAAGTATTATTTTTATCATTCCTGTTTACTTTATGTTGAAAACTGTAGACAAGAACATAGACGGATTGTATGGTTTAAGCAGAAATACCAAACACATTCCGGCTTATCTGATTTTGTTTCTTCTGCTTTTGCCTTTTCTGATTGGCATTTCATTTACTCCCGATTTTCAAATAGCTTATCCTCAGTTTCATCCATGGAGTTTTACAGGTATTTTTGATCTTCCAACCTGGCTCTATACTGCTTCGTACGAAATCACCTATGCCATCGATTTTGTCAAAACCGAATTGTTATTTCGTGGCATGCTGGTTATCGGCATGATTAGTATTATGGGCAAAAAAGCTGTTCTCCCCATGGTTGCTATGTATGCTGCCATTCATTTCGGCAAACCACTCGGCGAAACCATTTCATCAGTTTTCGGAGGTTATATTTTAGGTGCATTAGCCTATCAGACACGCCATATCTGGGGTGGAGTTATTGTGCATATCTGCATTGCCATGTCGATGGAAATAATGGGATTTGTGCAATATTATTTACTGAAATAATAAATTGAAATAATAAGGATTATATATCACAAAATCCAATGCTGTCTGATACAAAGAGAATTGAACTTGATAAATCTTCAGTCTCTTGCAACAAAAAACCTCTAAGATCAAATCTCAGAGGCTTTTTGTATTTAATTAAAAGTATCAAGAATTAGCTGTCGCGTTTTCCAATCTCTTTAAAATGGAAAATATAAACATTGCCGAAAGTGTACAACTGATTATTAATACCCCCCAAAACATGTATAGAGGTAATTTGTCCCAAAAAGTTCCTAATACACCTACTAAATAGTTTCCAATTGCAGTCGCTGCTAACCAACCACCTTGCATCATTCCTTTGTATTGTGGTGGAGCCACTTTTGCAACAAACGATAAACCCATTGGACTCAAAAATAATTCGGCAATTGTTAATACAAAATAAGTTCCAATCAGCCAATTTGGATTAACCAACGTGTTTGATATTCCCTGAATTTCGGAAGGAGCGGGAAGTCCGATTGAAGTTATAAAAAGCACTACAAAACCCAATGCTGCAATAAGCATCCCGAATCCAATTTTCTTTGGTGCTGAAGGTTCTTTCCCTCTCGAATTTAAAAACGAGAAAAATGCAACTGCAATTGGTGTTAGTAAAACGATAAACAACGGATTGAATTGTTGGAAAATCTGAGGAGTAATTTTAATTGTACCGGTAACATCCCTTACTACTATAAAATAATAAATAATCAATCCGGCTAAACCCAACAAACTAATCATTAAGCCCTGTATTGGTTTTCGCTTACCTTCAAACAAACCGATTGTTGAGATATAAATTCCATAAGCAAAAACTATAAATGACAAAAGGGCGGGTAGTGAGAAAATCATATTATGCAACGGTGATATGTCGCTTTTGGTGTAATCCCTGGCAAAAAATGTCATGCAAAGTCCGTTTTGATGAAATGACATCCAAAAGAAAATAACCACAAAAAACACTAATAATAATGCAATCACTCGTTCTTTTACTTGAGCAGGGCTTAAAATTATAGCATCCGATTTTAAATTTGCGGCTTTAGCTTCTTTCAGTTGTTGCTTGTGGGTTTTATCCGCAGATTTCCATGTCTTTCGGAATCCTAGAAAAATAAGCAATGAGAGTACCAAACTAATACAAGCAATTCCAAAAGCTATATTATAAGATTTACTTAACGAGTTGACTACATAATTTTCTCCAAAATTAATCGCGAATTTTTCAGCATCTCCAGTGGGATTAATGGAAGTATCTGTAATTGTAATTGAATTTATTCTTTCCTTTAATGAAGCTATTTTCTCTTTATCGTCATTTTTTTTACTATCAAGCAATTCATATTCAGATTTGGAAAGCTGCTGTTTTGGATCTGTAATTCTTCCTGCAATTGTCAATTGTTTTAAACCAGCAGCCTTTAATTTAAAAAGTATTTTATCTCTATCTGACTGAAAAACAACACCGGCATTTTTTTTGGCTTTTTCAATAAAAGCGGTACTATCAGCGCTTGTGTTTATTTTTTCTGTATTAGTTTTAAATGTGCTTTCAATAAATGTATTCTTGTCTACCACTTTATCATTTAAAGCCACAAAGCTTTTAGGAATTGATGCATCATAAGTGAACTTGTTTTGAGAGAGAATGGCATTATTTATTGCATTTGCGGCACTTGGAGCAAAGAAAGCACCGATATTGATAAACATATAAAAAATGGAAAATGCCACATCTCTTTTAGCCTTATATTTTTCTTCCTCATACAAATTCCCAACTAATGCTTGCAAATTACCCTTGAAGAATCCGGTTCCCATTGCAATCAGAGCCAATGCGCAGAACATCAAAGTCTTTCCGGCAGCATTATTTGCAGATGGAATTGCCAATAATAAATATCCTCCAAACATTACTATAATCCCCAATAAAATTGTTTTCCCGTAACCTAAAAATTTGTCGGCAACTAAACCACCAAAAAGTGGTAAGAAATAAACCATAGCTAAGAAAGTGCCGTAAATAACACTTGTTTCAGAAGAAGAAAGGCCAAATTTTGCTTGCATATACAATGTCAGAATGGCTAACATAGTGTAGTAGCCAAACCTTTCGCCCATATTGGCTAAAGCCAAAATAATAAGACCTTTTGGATGTTTTTTAAACATAAGAATTAATTTAAGGTCCCTAACCCCTAAAGGGGAATAAGAGACAGATTTATAACATGATTTATATAAACTTGAAAAATAAAAAATACATTTTTATCGGTGAGTTCTTACTCCCCTTTAGGGGTTGGGGGCAGACTCCGGTTTCATTACC
>JBBQMQ010000385.1:0-4595 GCA_038329115.1 Bacteroidales bacterium | reverse complement strand
TATAATTCACCCGCAAAAGGCAATTGGGTTTTCGATTTTTGAACGCTTTTATATACGTCATCAGGTAAAGTTCCCATTTTTGCATTAATTGTTGCAAAAATTTCCTGAATTGCATTTTTTCCTTCAACCCGGTCGCGCCATATATATTCTTCACCGGGAGGCATATCAAGCTTCACGGTAGCCAAACCGGCACCTTCTTGTCCGCGATTATGTTGTTTCTCCATAAGCAGATACATTTTTTGTAAACCATACTGCCAGGTTCCGTATTTCTCCTGATAAAATTCTAAAGGTTTTAATAACCTTACCATTGCTATTCCACACATATCTTTTTAATGAATAATTAGAAATGAAATTAATAATTATTTTTATAACTTTCTGAAAAACAAATAATAAACCTAAACAACAATAACAAATAAAAAACCCCAACGATTTGACGCAGGGGCTATTTATAACATTATTCTACAGTTACCGACTTGGCAAGGTTGCGGGGCTGATCCACATCGCAACCTTTTACAACAGCTATGTGATATGCCAGCAATTGCAACGGAATAGCTGCCAATAAGGGAACCAGACATTCTTCTGTATCGGGTATGCAAATACTGTAATCCGACAAATTGCTTACCACCACATCACCTTCAGTAACAATTGAAATGATTTTTCCTTTACGCGCTTTTATTTCCTGAATGTTGCTTACTACTTTTTCGTACATTCCGGCACTTGGCGCAATAACCACTACAGGCATCTCTTGACTGATTAGTGCAATAGGGCCGTGTTTCATTTCAGCTGCAGGATAACCTTCGGCATGTATGTAAGATATTTCTTTCAATTTTAAAGCACCTTCGAGTGCAACAGGGAAATTATATCCACGTCCGAGATAAATGAAGTTCTGAGCGTAAGTAAACGTTTTAGCAAATTCAGCAATTTTATCGTTTTGCTTTAGAATCTCCGTAATTTTTTCAGGGATTCTTGCCAATTCATAAACTATTTTGAGATAATTTTCCTTGCTCAAAGTTCCTTTTTCCTTTCCAATCATCATAGCTAACATAGTCAGTACTGTAACCTGAGCAGTAAAAGCTTTAGTTGAAGCAACTCCAATTTCCGGTCCGGCATGAGTGTAACATCCTGAATGCGTGTTACGTGGAATAGAAGAACCAACTACGTTACAAATTCCGAAAATAAATGCTCCATGCGATTTAGCCAATTCAATTGCCGCAAGCGTATCGGCTGTTTCTCCGGATTGAGAAATCGCAATAACCAAATCGTCACTGTTGATAACCGGTTTACGATAACGGAATTCTGAAGAATATTCCACTTCCACCGGAATGCGGGCAAATTCCTCAATTGCATATTTTCCAATTAATCCGGCATGCCATGAAGTACCGCAAGCAGTAATAATAATTCGTTTTGCATTCAGAAATTTCTCTTTATTATCAATAAAGCCAGCCAATGTAATATTATTTTCATCTACATTAACTCTACCACGCATGCTGTCACTCAGTGTTTTAGGCTGCTCAAAAATTTCTTTAATCATAAAATGAGGATAACCGCCTTTTTCAAGTTGGTTAAGGGTCATTTCAAGTTTCTTAATCTCCGGAGTTTTTTCAACGTTTGAAATAGTTCTGATTTTCAATTGCTTTCCACGTTGTAAAGTAACAATTTCTTCTTCGCCTATGTAAACAACCTGATCAGTATATTCTACGATAGGAGTTGCATCCGAGGCCAGGAAAAATTCATCTTCACCAATTCCTACAACTAACGGGCTACCTTTTCGGGCAGCGACAATTAAATCGGGATGACCTTTTTCAATGACTGCTATTGCATAAGCACCAACAACCTGATTTAATGCCAATTGAACGGCAGTTACCAAGTCAACTTTATTCGATTTCTTAATATATTCTATCAATTGAACAAGAACTTCCGTATCGGTCTGGCTGCAAAATGTATAACCTTGAGTTTTTAAACCTTCTTTTAGTACTGCATAATTTTCAATAATTCCGTTGTGAATAATCGCGAGTTCTTCCGACTGAGAAAAATGTGGATGCGCATTTACCTGATTAGGTTCTCCGTGCGTTGCCCAACGAGTATGTGCAATTCCTATAGTTCCATGAATATCTTGTTGTTCTGCAAAACGCACCAAATCAGAAACCTTTCCCTTTGCTTTGTACACATTCAACTTCCCATCATTCAACAAAGCAATTCCAGCACTGTCATATCCTCTGTATTCAAGACGTCTTAGTCCTTTAATTAAAATAGGATAAGCTTGTTTATTTCCAATGTAACCAACTATTCCGCACATGTGTTTTTATTTTTTCTTAATTAATTGTTTAAAAGCAGATTTTTATCGCAAAACCAAATATATTTAAAATTTAAGAATATTCTGTATCATTTTCTTCCGTATCGAAGTCTTTCCATCGCCAAAATTGTATCTTCGCGGCTGCTAAAACCTGTAAGCCTCATATATCCTTCGCCCGAAGAGCCAAAAACTACACCTGGAGTACTAATAATATTATTTTCGTACAGAAGTTGTTGGAAAAACTTCCACGAAGTTTGATTATCTGGAGTTTTAAACCAGACATAAGGTGAACTGACACCACCATAAACCTCAAATCCAAGTGCTATAAGTTCCTTCCTAATTAAATTGGCATTAGTCAGATAGTAGTTCACAAGATCAGTTGTTTCGGCCTTTCCTTTGCGCGAATAAGTTGCTTCAGCAGCTTTCTGAACTATATAAGGAACACCATTTGTATAATTTGTTTTTCGACGACTCCACAATTTCATTAATGGAACCTGTTCGCCCATACGCGTATAAACCATTAATTCCTTTGGAAAAACAGTATATCCACAACGTAAACCTGTAAAACCGGCAGATTTTGAATATGTTCGTATTTCAATTGCAACTTTCTTTGCCCCTTTTATTTCGTAAATACTCCGCGGTATATCAGGTTCATTTATATACGTATAATAAGCTCCATCGTACACTATAATACTTTGATGTTCAATTGCATAATCAACCCATCGTTTCAGTTCAAATTTATTGATGACTGTTCCGGTGGGATTATTCGGATTGCACAAATAAATGATATCAACTTTTTCATTCGGTATTTCCGGCAAAAAATCAGTTTCGGAAGTACAGCGCAAATATACAATATTACTCCACTTTTGATCCTCTTCATTAATGACACCTGCTCTTCCGCTCATTATAGTGGCGTTTTCATATACCGGATAAACAGGATCAACAATTGCAATAATATTGTCGCGTCCTAAAACATGCCCAATGTTTCCGATATCGGATTTGGCGCCATCACTTATAAATATACTTTCCTTATCCAAAATGACACCTACTGTACGGTATTCTTTCAAAATTTTCTCAATTAAGAAATCATAACCCTGTGCCGGTCCATATCCTTTGAATGTTTCGACTACGGATTGTTCTTTGACCGCTTCATGCAGGGCATTCTGAACTTCGTTTGGTAAAGGTTGTGTAACATCTCCTACTCCCAGACGAATAATTTTTGAATTTGGGTGTAGAATTTTAAAGGCATTAACGCGTTTCTCTATTTCATCAAAATAGGAAATTTCGGGAGTTTTGAGATAATTCTCGTTCGCTAAAGCCATTAGAAGTAAAGATTTGTTTGAAAAGAGTATTTTCTAATGAAAGTGCAAAATTGCACTTTTTTTTTGATTTATAAAAACCTTTTGCTCAAAAAGATTGGTTTCTCATGTCTTATTTAAACAAAATTCTTACAAATTAAAGCACTTTTGATTCCTTTATATTTTGACTGATAAAAACGAATTAAATTTCCTTTTAGAAATTTGATCCCTTTAATCAATCATTTTTACAATTGTTCTTCCTTTAAGTTTACCATCAAGAATCAAATGAATTGCATTCTTAACTTCTTCAAGGGAAATTTCATGATGTAAATCCAATAAATTCTCCGGTTTCCATTCATTCCCGAGTTTTTTCCACAGTTCATTTCTAAGACTCATTGGATAATTTTGAGCTGAAATACCAATCAACGTAACACCCCTTAAAATAAACGGGAAAACAGTCATATTCAGCTGAACAGATGAAACACTGCCACAGGTGGTTACAGCACCTAAGGGCTGTAATGTTTTTAGAATATTTTCCAGAACAGGACCGCCAACGGTATCAATAGCTCCGGCATATTGTGCTGAAAGCATAGGTTTTTTATCTACATTTTCAAATTCTGAACGAGGAATTATTTCTGAAGCACCCAGACTTTTTAAAAAATGGTTTTCGGTATCTTTTCCAGATACAGCCACGGTATTATATCCCAGTTTACTTAATAATGAAATGGCAACTGAACCAACACCACCTGTTGCTCCAGAAACCAATATTTTTCCATCTGCAGGTTTTACCAATTCGGATAATCTGGTGACAGAAATACCTGATGTAAAGCCTGCAGTTCCAATTATCATTGCTTCTTTGAGCGTTAAACCCATCGGTAGTTTTACCACCCACGTTGCAGGAACCTTTATAAACTGCCCGAATCCGCCAGCTGTATTCATTCCCAAATCATATCCAGTAACAATTACCTCATCTCCTGTTTTAAACTCAGAATCAGTTGAATATT
>JBBQMQ010000384.1:0-4596 GCA_038329115.1 Bacteroidales bacterium | reverse complement strand
TTCAATGGTATAACCAACATTATCAGTGGCATCGTGCGATACAGGAAAAGCTGTAATTTTGAATTCTCCGACTTCAATTGTTTCCCCTTTTTCAATATACTTTTTGCTGGTATATAATTTTTCGGTAACACAATAACTTCTTTGAATCCCTTCATGAACCTGTCTGGTGGTATAAATCGGAATTCGGTGTTTTTCGCCCAGCGGAACAACCGCTTTTATGTGATCGGCATGATCGTGAGTCACAAAAACTCCCCAGATATTCTCAAAATCCAAGCCAATATTACGCAAATATTTACGAATAGTTCTTACCCCTACACCAGCATCAATTAACAAACCACTCGATGCATTTCCGATAAAATAACAATTTCCACTACTCCCACTTCCAAAACTCTGAAATCGTAATTTATCCATGCTTTTCTTTTTGTAAATACAAAATTAACACTAAAAATTCAAACTAAGTGTACAAATAAACGGAAATAACGTTAACCTATTATAAATCAATAACTAATCATTTAAAAAACAAACAGATAGAAAATAATGTTCTACCTGTTTATTCAAATATATTTTCAAAATTATCTAAATCTCAACAATTTTTGAAAATAATCATAAGCAGTTTATTTATTCTCAATTTTAATATTGAAACAACTATAAAATAGATTGGTTCAAATTAAATTGGCCTGATTTTATGTTACTTGTGCTTTTGAAGATATTCTATCTCAGTATTTCTAACCTGAGTTGTCTTTGTCTGAATCAGCTTTTCGAGATTTATGTAATTTTTCTCAGCCTCTACAATCGAATTTATCAGATTTTGATGTTCTTTTTCTTTAGAAGTATCTGAAAATTGCTGCCTCAAATTCTCTAACTGAGTTTTCTTTGTTTTCAATTCCAATATCATTTTATGTAAATCAGTCCAGCCTTTTTTAGCCTCTTCATTTTTAAACTGAGTGACACTAGAATAAGCCACAGAATCATTAATAATAAATTTAACCTGATTTTCAGACTCTTCCATTTGTTCTTCAGAAGCTAATAAACTATCATTATGCGAAACAGAAACTTTGCGATAAGTCTTTAGTTTTGCAATTTGTCGCAATTGATTTTTATCTTCAGTCTTAACAATTATTTTCGTTTCGTTCGGCTCAAAAGAATATATAATCACCTTTCCGGCAGATTGATACCTATCGGTTGCAAACCAACCCAATTTGTGTTGCTCATCAATCACCATCATGTAATCATTGAACGGCGAATTGAAAGGCATTCCGATATTTTCAGGAGCCAGAAACGAATCAGTTGCAGGTGTATACCGTGTTACAAACAAGTCATATCCGCCAATTGAATTTTCACTATCGGATGCAAAATAAAGAGTAACTCCATCCAATAACAGAAACGGGTAATTCTCATTTGAAGGCGTATTAATCATATTCGAAACAGAAACCGGATCTGACCACTTATCGAATAATTTATAGGAAGTAAAAATATTCATTTGTCCCTGAATAGAATCGGAATAGTAAATCCTGTCCTGCCGCTGCGTGGTATATTTAATTCTGTCAACTGTTTTGGATGAATTCAATTTAAAACGTTCCTGTGTGAGGGAGCCCAATCCGCTACTGAACTTGTAAAAACGCAGAAAATCATTTTTATTTACAACAATGCTATCCACAATGGCTATATCTTCTACCTTAGCAAATAATCTGGCTGCATTTTCAGCTCGTTTAATTTTCTTCTGATATTCTGACAATTTACTATCATCTTGCTTCAAAGTGGCTATATAAGTTTGATAAGCCATCACCGATTCGTCGAAACGATACGTATTAAAATATAATTCACCCAAATACAAATCTCGCATGGGAAATTTATTTCCTATCATTTGAAAATGTTCAATGGCCTTTTCATCATCTTTTAATTCGTAACAACAGCGCGCAAACCTGTAATTGTAAAGCGCATCGTTTGGTTTCTTCTTCAACAAAACTTCATAAACAGAACGGGCTTTAGCATATTGTTTATTATTAAAATAAATCTCACCATCTGCCGCCTTTTGAGCAAGCAATGTTACTGTTATAACAAGAAAACTCACAATCAACCTAAACTTCATCTACTTATCCTACTTTATATTAAAATTTACTACCAATCAATTCACGTTAAAATACAAAACGAACAAAATTACAAAAAATGAACGATATAGAAGCACTTTAGTTCAATTTTTAAAGTATTTAGCCGGTTAAAGAAGAGTAAAAATGCAAACATATTTTTATAACCGACAAGAATTATATAAGTTTGTACCGATTTATAAAGAGTTCAAAACAGAATAAAGATGAAAGTATTATTTATCGGAGGAACAGGAATTATCAGTTCAGCATGCAGCAAACTGGCTGTTTCAAAAGGAATTGATTTGTATCATTTAAATCGTGGAAAAAGTGCCGGAATCCACAACATTTCAGGTATGAAAACAATAATTTCTGACATCAGGAATATTGAAGAAACACGTCATGCTATTGAAAATCAAAGTTTTGATGTAGTTGTTGATTTTATTGCATACGAACCGGCACATATCGAAAATGACATTCAATTATTTACGGGAAAAACCAACCAGTTCATTTTCATAAGTTCAGCATCGGTTTATCAAACTCCACCCGAAGCACTTCCGCTAACCGAAGAAACGCCGTTGGAAAATCCGTTCTGGCAATATTCACGTAATAAGATTGCCTGCGAAAACCTGTTGAGAAAAGCATATGCTCAAACCGGATTTCCGTACACTATTGTCCGCCCCTCACACACCTACGACAAAACAAAAATCCCCGTTATGGGTGGTTATACCGTGTTAAAACGCATGTTACAGGGGTTACCTGTAGTTGCTTTCGGCGATGGAAGTTCTATCTGGACTCTGACTCACCATAGTGATTTTGCGATTGGTTTGGTAGGTTTATTCGGAAATCAAGATGCAATTAACGAAGCTTTCCATATTACTTCCAATGAATTGCTGACATGGAACTCCATTTATCAGATATTAGCCGACGAATTACAGGTAACGCCAAATCTGGTGCATATTCCTTCCGAAATTATTGCACAATATGACTCAGAAATTGGTGACGGACTGTTGGGCGATAAAATGCACAGCATGATTTTTGATAATTCCAAGATAAAACGGTTTGTCCCCGATTTCAATCCTAAGATTTCATTCCGGCAAGGTGCAAAAGAAATTATAAGCTGGTTCAGGGAAAACACGATGCATCAGCAACCTGACGAACATATTAATATGTTGATGGATAAAATGATTCAGGATTTTTCTGAGTTCAGAAAAAATATAAGTTGATGAGAAAATACACATAACATTTTTTGATTAAGCCTTATAGATTATTTTAAGCCCAATCATGCCTAATGAAAATTTACAAAAAAAAATCCCTTGAATCAATTCATTCAGGGGATTTAATATATGTTTCTAAATTTCAATGATTCAAATGTTTATGATGATCCTTCTTTAATGATTTTGGTGAACCTTGCCACGAACAACCCAAACAAAAAAGCAATGTTATATCAAAACCGGCAAGAGAATCATTTGGATTTACAGGAATAACTTCAAAAAAATCATTGACATTTACAAGACAAGTTTCTTTCATCTCGTTTTTTACAAAAAAACGGTGAACCTCGCATTGCGGACATTGAAGTTTCTTCATGTTTGGTTTTATTTACAATAGGTTACGAAACCAATTCTTCTTTCACTCCATCATTTTCGAAACGAATAACCCGTCCCGGAAATTTTTTCATCCAGGCTAAATTATGAGTAGCCATAATGACCGTGGTACCTGAAAGACGTATGTTATAAAGTAACTCAAGTAATTCTTTTCCTGTTTCAGTATCGAGATTTCCGGTAGGTTCGTCTGCCAAAATCATTTCAGGGGAATTAAGCAAGGCACGTGCAATCACAATACGTTGCTGCTCACCGCCGGAAAGTTGATGTGGCATTTTATCTTTTTTGGAACTCATTCCAACCTGAGTCAACACGTTTTCAATCTGTTCGTCGATGGCTTGCTGATCTTTCCAATCGGTTGCCCGAAGAACAAAATCAAGGTTATCATTCACTGTTCTGTCGGTTAGCAATTGAAAATCCTGAAAAACAATACCTATTTTTCGACGAAGAAAAGGAATTTCAGCCGATTTTATTTCCATTAAATCATACCCTAAAACACCTGCAACTCCTGATTTGACAGATACATCGTTATAGAATGACTTTAAAAGCGAACTTTTACCACTTCCTACCTTTCCAAGTAAATAAACAAATTCACCGGAATGGATTTCAAGTTGAACATCTTTCAAAACGGTTAATTCCTGTTGACAAATATCAACATCAACGTACTTTACCAATAATTTTTTTTCCATGATAATTCAGTTATCAGTTATCAGTTATCAGTTAACAGTTAACAGTTAAAAATATATTTGTTCACTGTTACCGATACTAGTTAACTGTATTTTATTTATGTCTCTTTTTCAATTCACGAGCCAGATCATCAAGCGAATACCCTTTGGAGGTAAGCAAAACAATGAGGTGGTATATTAAATCCGAAGCTTCGTAAATAAAACCTTCTTCAGTTCCGGTTGTAGCTT
>JBBQMQ010000383.1:0-4608 GCA_038329115.1 Bacteroidales bacterium | reverse complement strand
GAGAAAGTGGATGTAAATTCAACTTTTGAAGTTGCATTATTTGATGCAAACAACCAAAAAGTTTCGTCAAAAAGTCTGAAAACAAATGATTTTGGTTCGTTTGCCTGTGAGTTCGCTTTGCCACAAAGCGGATTGAATGGTGCATATCGATTGCAGGTCAACGATTTCTCTCAAAATATCTGGGTAGAAGAATACAAACGCCCTACTTTTGAAGTGCTGATTACCAAGCCAACAACCGAAATTCAATTTGGAGATAAAATTACTGTTACCGGTAATGTAAAAGCTTTTGCGGGTTACAGTATAGCCGATGCTAATGTAAAATACCGGGTAGTGCGTCGAACTCATCGTTTCTGCTGGTGGTGGAATGAACCTGAACTGGAAGTGTGGAATGGAGCAACTAAAAGCAAGGCGGATGGAAGCTTCGAACTTTCATTTGTTGCCGAAAAGAAAAGTCAAAGTACAGTAAAATATTCCGATAGGGCATATTCATATACTGTTTATGCTGATGTTACTGACCCAAAAGGTGAAACTCAACAAGGAGAGCTGACCCTTTCGGTTGCTGATAAATCATTGTTTATAATTGAAAATATTCCAAATCAGATAAATAAAAAAAATAAATTTAGTGCTGAAATTTCAACTGAGACAATCAATGATGAAAAAGTAAATTCAGTTGTAAAATATGCATTAATCCGGTTGGAAGAATCGGATGATTATGCTGAGAATTTGAGTGAAAATACCGAATTTAAAGTGTCAGAGCAAGTTCTTTCGGGAAGTTTTGAAACGAAAAATAAAAATCTCGAACTGGTAATGGAATCGCTTGCTTCCGGACGATACAAAATGGTGCTAACCACCAATGACGCTCATGGAAAAGAAGTAAAAGTTGAGAAAGTATTTATTTTGTTTGGAGATAACGATAACCGTCCGCCCGTGAAAAGTTATGTGTGGCAACATAACGTGAAAATTGTTTGTGCGGTGGATGAAATTGCGAAAATAAAATTTGGAACTTCTACTAAAAATACGTCTGTTCTGTATGAAATTATGCAGGGGAATAAAGTACTAGAAAGCCGCTGGATTCCATTTTCGGACGAAATAAAAACTTTTGAAATTCCGTTTGAAGAAAGTTATGGAGCTGGAGTTACGGTGATGTTTACGTTTATGAAGGATGATCAATTTTTCTCAAAAACGGTTCAAATAACCCGTAGAGTAACTTCGAAAAAACTGACTCCAACTCTGAGCGTATTCCGCAATAAACTGAAACCCGGTGAGAAAGCAGAATGGACAGTTACAATTCCTGAAAGTGCAAAAAATAAAACAGTTTCCGAATTATTAGTAGGAATGTACGATGCATCGCTTGATAAAATCCGACCACATAGCTGGGATTTTAATCCAACCTATCGAGAATTTATAAATTATTCACCAATTTGGAATACTAACCCCACTGAAATTGGCAATGATGATGTTTCGTATGAATTGAAAATGAGTGCCGTTTATCAATATCAGTTTGATGAATTAAACTGGTTTGGGTTAGATATAAATGATTACGGATATTATCGCGGTGGAGGGAAGATGTTGCGAAGTTCTATGAAGTTTACAGCTCCTGTAATAAAGAAAGACGAAGAAATCAAATCAATTTCAGATGTGAAAGGATACGATATTGCTGATGTAAAAGAAGAAATCACTCAATCTCCAGAAGAAATATTAGTTAATAATTCAGGGGAAATAAAGGGAAAATTAGTAGATGCAAAAGAAAAACCAGTCCAAGTCCGCACCAATTTCAACGAAACAGCCTTTTTTTATCCGCAATTACGCACTGATGTCGGAGGAAATGTAAAGTTTACATTCACAGCTCCCGAAAGTTTGACCCGTTGGAATGTGAAGATGCTGGCTCATACCAAAGATTTATACTTTGGGCAAGGTGAAGCACAAGTGGTAACACAAAAAGATTTGATGGTTCAAATGAACCTGCCGCGGTTTGTTCGGAGATCAGATAAACTGGTACTGAGTGCTAATGTGGTAAATCTCACGGATAAGGAATTGAAAGCTTCAGTTCAGTTTGAAATGATTAATCCTGAAAATGACAAAAATATTCAATTGAAAGATAATCAGCCCAAAACGGTTGTTCTCAAAGCCAACGAAACCAAAGCAGTGGAGTGGGAGATAAGCGAATTTTCGCCTTTTGAATTGGTCACTTGCAAAGTAATTGCCCGTGCCGGAAGCTTCAGCGATGGCGAACAGAAATATTTGCCTGTTTTGCCCGACAAAGTATTGGTTACTGAGAGTATGCCGTTGACTATTCGTGGAAATGAAACCCGCACATTCAATTTTGAAAGTTTATTGAAAAATGGTTCGAAGGTAGATACGAAAAATCTGTCGGTGGAATTTTCATCAAACCCGGCGTGGTCTGCAATTCAGGCTTTGCCAACTATTTCTACCCCGCAGGATGATAACGCATTGGATTATTTCACAGCATATTACGCCAACAGTCTGGCTGCTTTTATTGCCAATTCCAGTCCGAAAATTGCAGCGACATTTGATTTGTGGAAAAAAGCGGGCGGTAGTCGTGAAGCTTTATTATCAAACCTTGAAAAAAACAAGGAATTGAAGAATATGTTGCTGGAAGAAACCCCTTGGGTGATGGCTGCCAAAGATGAAACGGAACAAAAACGGCAAATTGCTTTGTTGTTTGATTTGAATATGCAAAAAAATCAGGCGCAACAATATCTCGATAAATTAATTTCACTTCAATTGCCTTCGGGTGGTTTTGCCTGGTTCAAAGGAATGGGCGAAAGCCGTTATATTACGCAGGAAATTTTATTGAATTTTGTCCGTTTAAGTAGGCTGACCAACAGTGACTTGCTTACTACTTACCGCTTGCCACTTACTGCTGCCCTTAATTATCTCGATTTGGAGGTAGCGCATGATTTTGAGAACCTGAAAAAATATAATAAGAATTACGAAAAGGAAATGTCTGTTGATAATATCCAGTTATTTTATTTGCATCTTCGTTCTGAATATAAGGATATTCCGATTGATAAATCAGCTCTGGAAGCGGTGAAATTCTATACTGCTCAATCCGAAAAGTACTGGGCAAGTTTCACGCTTTACGGAAAAGCCATGATGGCTGTTGTTGCAAATAGAAACGGAAAAACTCAGGTTGCAAATGAAATTTTAAAATCATTGAAAGAAAATGCTTTGAAAACCGACGAATTCGGAATGTATTGGGCAAAAAACAAACCAGGATATTTCTGGTCTGAACGACCCATCGGAGTTCAGGCGGCCATTATTGAAGCATTTACAGAAATTTCCAACAATACGGCAGATATTGATGAATTGAAAATCTGGTTATTGAAACAAAAACAAACGCAACGCTGGGACTCACCGATGGCTACTGTGGATGCTATTTATGCTTTGCTGAATCATGGAAGTGATTGGCTGGCTAATGACGGTTCGGTGAGAATTAAAGTTGGAAATAAGTTGTTAGAACCGGCTGCCAAAGAAGCGGGAACAGGTTATTTTAAAGAAACAATTCCCGTTGCGGATATTCGTCCCGAAACAGGAAAAGTGACGGTGAGCAAAACAGACAAAGGAATTGGTTGGGGTGCGATGTACTGGCAATATTATCAGGATTTGGATAAAGTGCAAGGTCAAAGCGGTTCATTGAAAATTACCAAGAAATTGTTTGTTGTTCGTTCTGTAAGTGACGGGGTGACTTCAAGTCACCCTGTCACTGGGGGAATTTCAATGATTCCAATTGAACAAACTAAATTGGTGAAAGGCGATAAAGTAATTACCCGATTGGTTATTACAACGGATAGAAATCTGGAATTTGTGGCTCTGAAAGATTTGCGTGCTTCCTGTTTTGAACCGGTAAATCAACTTTCGGGATATGAATGGAAAGAAAGTGTTGGGTATTATCAAACCACTAAAGATGCTTCAACTCAGTTCTTTTTCAGTTATTTACCTAAAGGAACGTATGTGTTTGAATATGAATTATGGGCGAATAACAGCGGTGAGTTTACCAGTGGAATTGCAACTGTTCAATGTCAGTATGCACCTGAATTTGTGAGCCATACCGGAGGCGAAAGGATTAAGATACAATAATAAATAAAAGCCGGACAAGTTTTAAAATTTGTCCGGCTCCATTTTAAATCGTTCATTACCACCAGGGTATTGGAACCGCTGATTTTGAAATATTAGGCGTTAGATTTGTTGTAAGTGTTTTGCTGGTTGATTTTTTTGGTAACACGTTTGAAAAAAAGTTTTTGCCGGCCATCACGCTCACAATTGCGTTTTCAACTTCTGTAATTCCACTGGATTTTAAAATAAATCCTTTTACACCAATTTCAATCATCTTGTTAAAATATTCCACATCTCCAAACATTGAAAAAACGATTATTTTCAAGTCAGGCATCATTTGCAATGCTTTTTGAGTAGCTTCAATGCCATTCATAGTAGGCATATCGATATCCATAATTACCAAATCCGGCGTCCAATCATCGAGAAGATTAATAAATTCTCTGCCGTCCGAAGCTTCACCTATTACTCTGCCGAGGTTTTCAATCTTGATAAGAGATTTCAGACCTTGACGGAAAATCAGATGATCGTCTA
>JBBQMQ010000382.1:0-4608 GCA_038329115.1 Bacteroidales bacterium | reverse complement strand
GCTCCTGCTGCATTAACATCATTTTCTTCAATTACGTTGTCATCATTTCCTGTGCCAGTGGTAGCCAAAGCATCTCCAAGTAAAATCACTCCTGCTCCGCTTGAAGGACAACTACCTACAATTGTACAATATTGAATAGTGTTGTTTTTAGCATCATTCCAAAGTCTTATAGTACGATTCCCATTGTCAGCATTGCTTGTGTGTGATATTGTCAATGATTTATTAGCCCCTGTTTTATTCAATTTACCATTGATAGTGACATTATCAGCACCATTTAAGTCGACAATTGTACCAACAAAACTACCAGAAACAGTTGCAGTAGCTGTTGGATAAATAGTCAGCGAAGTCCAGCTTGCAGTTGCAGGTTGATTTAAAGCTGCTGTTGCAGTTTCGGTCGTATTTCCTGAGATTTTAATTTCAATGTTTTTGCCGTTTTGGTCAGCAATTAAATTTAGCGCATCAAAAGCAGCTTTCAACGTTGTATAGCCAGTTCCGTCTACTATAGTAGCTGAACCATAAACCATCACGGGAAGTGCATTTGTAAACGTAGCTACATAGTTTGCACTGTTGTTCGATAGCCAGCTGTCACCCTGATTTGAGCCCCAATTTTTTGCCCATACATGTAACTGGTAAGTTCCATACGGAAGTCCGGTTAATAGATTTACAGCTATTGTTGTAGTTCCCTGAAAATCATTTCCACCGAGTGCTGTCTGAGTCCAAACGGTTTCAGTTGGTGCAACAATTTGAGTCAATCCGTCGGCCGACATAATTTTGTAAAAGAACGAACCGCCTGTTCTATCTTGGCTGTCGCTCCAATATTTCATATCACATCCTGTAAGTTGCAGACTAGTAACGCTTCCGAGTGTAGCACCTTGCAATGCTGTTCCTGAGCTTGGGTCAGTACCAATCCAATACGATGCTTCTCCGGCACTATTTACATTTAGTTTCACAAAGTCATTGAACCAACCAGTTGTAGCCTTTGCAGAGAGACTTACCAATAAAATGGTAATCAATAGAAAAGTAGTTTTTTTCATGTTTTAAAATTTTTAATGTGAATTAACGTTTTTTCTTAATTAAAGGAAGTATGAAAAAATGATTTTTAGGATTATATTGAACTTTATTTTATAGAAATCCTCTGCAAATATATAAATATTTCACCTGACGAATGATTTAAAATCCAAACTAAGTGAGAGTTTAACACTTGGTAAAAAATACATTATTATAAAAATAAAACATTCGACTATCAAACCGTAAGTCGATAAGGTTAAAATTACACCACATTTTATTTGATGGTCATTAATTAAGGGCTATTTTAAATTTTTAGGTATCTTTCTACATAAATATACAATATGTGTTTTCTAATAAGATATTGAATTTTACATTATTTATTATCCATTAACGTACAATTCATTTGGAAAATTAAAACGGAATAATTGTGTGTGCTTTAAAACAATCTTAGAAGGTAAAATTGAAAATTTGTTTTTGCGAGTGAAAAGGAATATTTATTTTCTTTCCAAATTAACGATAAATACCTGAAAAATTTGTATTTTTGTAGGTCAAAATACAATAGAATGAACATTTTAAAGTTTTAAATATGTTCATGACAAAATCCGGTTTTTAAATCTTACAACTTCCTTTCGTTTGAAAAATAGTTCTAAAAATATCTTCCTTTTTATTCTGCTGATAAGCGTTGTCAGTGGTTGTTCTACCAAAAAAAACACCTGGTCATCAAGGATGTATCAGGATGTAAACACTCGTTTTAATGTCTATTTTAATGGCACATTAAGCTACGAAGAGGGATTGACAAACATTTTGAAAACGAATAAAGAAGATTATTCTTCCATCATCCCCATGTATCCGATAAGCCATCATTCCAATGCTTCCGGTGCCACTTCCAACATGGACAGAACCATTGAAAAATGCCGGAAAGCCATAAAATTACATTCCATAAAGGTAAAACCCGAAAAAGATTATAAAAAAGCAAACTTACCTGAATATAAACTTTTTTATAATCAGGAGGAATTTAACCCTGCTTTGAAACAGGCATGGCTTTTACTGGGAATGTCCGAGTTTCATAAAGCTGATTTTCTGGGTTCGGTTGGCACATTTAATTACATTGCCCGACATTATGCAACGGATAAAAATATGATTGCAACATGTCAACTATGGGTTGTGCGGGCTTATGGCGAAATGGGCTGGATTTATGAAGCCGAACAGGTTTTGTCGAAGATTAAGCAGGATGATTTGAAGCAATCAAACGTTGGATTGTTTGCATCCGTTAATGCTGATTTATTGCTGAAAAAACATCAATATGTTGAAGCAATTCCATTCCTTGAACTTGCACTTTCGAAAGAAAGCGATAAAGATATGCGTCAGCGTTTCAGTTATTTACTGGCACAACTTTACCAGAAAAACGGAAATAGTAAGTCGGCCTACGATGGATTTACGAAAGTAATTAAGATGAATCCACCTTTCGAAATGGAATTTTATGCCCGGATTAATCGGACTCAACTTGATGTTGGAAACATAACCAATGTGCGGAAAGAGTTGAAAAAAATGCTGAAAAACGGCAACAACAAAGATTATCTGGATCAAATCTATTTTGCTCTCGGAAACACCTATTTACATCGTGCCGATACGGCAAATGCGATTGAAAATTATAAACTTTCTGTTGAAAAGAGTACACGTAAAGGCATTGATAAAGGTGTGACTCTTATTACACTCGGAGATATTTATTATCAGAAACGAAATTATGTTTTGGCACAACCCTGTTACGATGAAGCCGGAAAAATTATTTCGAACGAAGATGAAGATTATGGTCGGGTAACTCGTCGTGGCGAAATGTTGAGCGAGTTGGTGACTCAGAATGATATCGTTGTGTTGCAGGATAGCTTGCAGCGGTTGTCGCTTTTGTCCGATACTAAACGGCTTGAAGTTGTTAATAAAATTATTGCAAAACTTATTGCTGATGAAAAAACAGCCGCTGAAGTGGCTTTGAAAGAATCACAAACCAATAATAACGCTATTGATGGTGATTTGGCAAATATGCCTCCCATTGGAATGAATACGTTGGGCGGAACAGGTGAATGGTACTTTTACAATCCGGATTTGATGAGAACCGGACAATCGGAATTTCAGAAAAAATGGGGACGACGGAAACTGGAAGACAACTGGAGAAGAACGAATAAGGCAACATCGCTGTTTGCCGAAGAACCGGCTGTGGATAGTAATACTAATGTTGCTCAGAATGATACAACCAAGGCTTCAACAGGAAAGAAAGAAGTTGTAAACGACAATAAAACCCCCGAATTTTATTTGCGTCAGATACCCGGAACGCCTGCGCAAATCAGCAAATCAAATGCTGATATTGCCACAGCTCTGTTTTCGATGGGACAGATTTATAAAGATAAGATTCAGGATTATCCGATGGCAAAAAGAACTTTCGAGGAATTTATACGCCGATTTGGTTCTGATGAACGGGTTCCTGATGCCTATTTTCAACTTTATTTGATGGAAATTAAAAATGAAAATCAAACGGAAGCAAATGTGTATCGAAACATGTTGGTTACTCAATTTCCGGGTTCCAAATATTATAAAATTCTGTCTCAACCAGATTATACCGCTCGCATAGAGAAAATGTATCGTGAACAGGATTCAATCTACAGCGTTACTTATAAAGCGTATAACGACAATGATTTTAATGCGGTTTTTGAGCATGTTGCTTTTATCCATAAAAATTATCCATTGTCGACACTTATGCCTAAGTTCTTGTTTTTAAATGCATTGAGTATAGGCAAAAAAGATACGCCAGAGAATTTTAAAACAGCTTTGGACAGTTTGGTTTCCAATTATCCGCAAAGTGACGTAAGTGCCATGGCTAAAGATATTTTGGCACTTATTAAACAAGGCAAGGAAGCCAAAACCGGAACAACCAGCGGTTCATTGTTGGCCAAAAGAGATGAAAATACAAAATCAGAAATTAACGAAATAAGTCCGCAACAGTTTTCTTCCGAAAAGCAAGGCAAACATCGTATTATGCTGATTTGTAACGATTCACTTTCATCTATGAACCGATTGCAGTATAATGTTGCCTCGTTCAACTTCTCAAGATTTATGATTAAGGATTTTGATCTGATAATCAACAAAATGGATAGTGCTCAATACGCGCTTTCAGTCACAAATTTAGAATCGTATGACGAAGCGCAATGGTACTTAAATTCAATCAATTCAGATGAAACCATTTCGTCTCTGTTGAATAAAATGAATGCTAGAAAGGTGATTATATCGGAATCTAATTATGCATTGATTCGCACAGGATTTAACCTGAATGATTATCTGGCTTTTATGACCGGAACAAACGGAAAACCACAGAAAGTGCAGGAAGTGGCTATAAAAATAACGAAAAAATCGGAATCAAAACCGGCGAATGAAGTAAAAAATAATGAAGTTGCTCAAAATACAACCAAGCCTGAAGAATTAAAACCAGAAAATAAGATTTCTAAACCTGTTGAACAGCCGGTTGCAAAGCAAGAAGTCAAAACAGAACCGAAAACGACAGAAAAACCTGTTACAACCGCAAGTACTCAGGTTCCAAAACAACCGGAAGTG
>JBBQMQ010000381.1:0-4616 GCA_038329115.1 Bacteroidales bacterium | reverse complement strand
CGAAGGATGTGCAACGCATTACAGGTAAAAGCGAACGTTACGGCAGATCGTTACTTGCGCAGATAAAGAATCATTATCAAAAGCAGGAACACCAGTTCGTCAGCGTTGAAGAGTTTTGCCAGTACACCGGACTAAAAGCCGAACAAGTACATCCTTTCATTACAGGATAACAGACAGCAAAAGCATATCAAAAGTTAGTTATCTCCCTACATAATATATGTAAACCACACTAAAAAACAGCCTCGTTTGCATTGATATTCAAATTAAAGTTCGTATCTTTGAATCATAGAATTCCACACTTTTTAGTCATTTCTCCTAGGTGGAGAACTCGGTGGACATACAGATTTAACAGGTATAATATATTGATATTCAGTGTGGATTTAAAGAGTTACAACTCCCTCCAGCTCCACTAAAACCAGTAAAATGGCTGATAATCAATATATTATCAGCTATTTTATTTTTAAAATAACTGACTGTCTGTGACTGTGTAACTCTGCTGCTTGAAAATATTCCTTATTTTCAAATACTTCTTTCAATTTTTCGATATGTAATTCTGCTATCTTCATTTGATTCAATATTTGCTGCAAATATAACCATATTTTGACAGTAAATGCGATTTACTGTCAAAATTCTAATTATAAATTCTAATTAGATTCGATAATTAAATCTATTAGCCTGAATCAATCTCTTCTAATCCTAAGCGGTTTATAAGAATTGATAAAGGTTTAATCTGATCTAGAAATGATTTTAAGTTTGGAGAGAAATGACTTTCTATGTTTGGTTTTTAGTCGATTGTTCTTTGAATACGTTTGGAACGAACAAGAAAATAAAAAGAAAGTAATATGAACAGTAAAAAAAATACTCAGATCTTCGCAGACAGGAGTATTACACTACAAAATACATATTCATCTCTGCCCAATTTCGGGCGTTTAAAAAGTAGGGATATATTCACTAGCGTTGATTTCTTCCGCCTTTTTGCTACTTTTTTGCGGGACAAAAAGTAGCCGACACGCACAAAACCACCCCCGTTTTATGCGGTTGTGGCTTTGTTTCGTATCCTGTGTGGTGCTTACAGTGTTAGACTTAACACTTCAATCATTTGCAAAAGTGCGGGGTTTTTAGTGCCCATTGCGTTCAAAAGCTGCGTATCTACATTTTTTTCAATGATTATTTTTTGTTTTGATACGGTTACTTTCACAAAATCGCCCTGTTCAAAACCGTATTTTTTTAAATACTCGCCTTTGATGTTGATGGCGTTGGTGTACTTTGAGCTGCCCGTAATTTACTTACAGGCGAAGCCTGACCGCTGTTTATCTTAGTTTTTGAAAGATACAAGAGCTAAATATTTTAATTTTTAAATTTGAATGTTATTCTTGTAATAAATGTATAGATGAATCAATTTATTGTATTAACAATATTTAGAACAACATTTTATCCACAAAAACATCTTGAAATTCAGGGTTTGATTCCAAATTAATATGAGTGGTTTTTGCCAGGATATTATCAACAATTTCAGGTTTTGAAAACAGAAATATTTTTGCGCCTATCAGCGCAGTATTACCCATTTTTCGAATCTTATTTTCGGGAAGTTCAATCATACCAATGGCAGAAACATGTTTGAGGTTTATGTAATTACCAAAACCACCTGCGATGTAAAGCTCTTGAATATCTGAAAGTTTAATGGAGAGTTCTTGTCCCAAAATTTCCAATCCGGCAGCAATAGCAGCTTTGGCAAGTTGGAATTCATTGATGTCTATTCTAGTAATTTTTACTTCACCAGCAATTACAATTTCAGATTCTCCTGAATTAATATCGCCAAAATTGCCAATCCTATCTAATTGCCGAAAAATAGCAATAGCATCCACCAACGCACTGCCACAAATGCCTTTTGGTTCAGTATTTCCAATCACATTGGCAACAATTTTTCCATTTTCGAGATGTAGGGATGAAATTGCTCCGGTTACGGCTCGCATTCCCATAGAAATGTTCGTTCCTTCAAAAGCCGGACCGGCAGCTGTAGAGGCACAAACAATTTGGTGTTTGTTTCCCACCACAATTTCACCATTCGTTCCCAAATCAATCAGAGCTGTATAATATTCTTTCTCGGCAAGTCCGGTGGCTGCAATACCTGCCAGAATATCGCTACCCACAAAACTGCCAATGGACGGATAAAACTGGATATTTTCGATTACTTTAAAATTCCAGTTGAGCTCGTCAGGTCTAAAGGTTTTCATTCCTAAATCATTGACTTCAAATGGATACATTGCCAAAGGTGACACATCTTCACTGCTGAATATCAATTGCATGGCAGTATTTCCTACAATGACAATTTTCTTAATTCCAACAGCATGCTTTTGGAGCATTAATTCTATCATTACACCAATGGCTGAACGTATAATTGAAGACATTTCAGCAGCTTTTCCATCAATGCATGATTGAATTCGCGAGATGAGGTCGGCACCAAACTTTACCTGAGGGTTAAGCATTGTTTCAACAGCAATAACTTTCGCAGTTGACAAATCGATTAATTGAGCGACCAAAGTAGTTGTTCCTAAATCTACCGCTACCCCAAAACCATGTTGTGGCTCAAAATCAAAATCACTTTCGTCTGCCAAAATCAAATGACTAAATTGATCTATTTCAAGCGTAATATCACTGGTGCAATTGCTGTAACATGCCAAGCGCCATTCGGAATTTAAACCAAGCTTTTCAATTTGATGACCGTGCTTTTCCGAAACTTCAATTTCACCGGAAATTAATTTTACTTTACATTTTCCACATGTTCCCTTGCCACCACACGGAAATTCGATGCCAAATTCGTGCAGCACATCAATCAAAGGAGTTTGATGGTTTACCTGAATGGTTTTACCTAAGGGTTGGAGGTTGATAGTGTGAGTTTGCATAAGTAAAAGCCCCCTAAATCCCCCGAAGGGGGACTTGAAGACATGTTTTGTTTAATAATCCAATGTCGTTGTTAGTATTTCTGTTTCTATTAGTTGAAAAAAATCATCTTCTACTTGTTCGGTTATCAAAACGATTTCATTTTGAATTTCTGAAATTTGATTTTCAAAACTACAAGCAGACATTGTATAATTCATTAATTGACAACCATTTTCTGTTTTTATATATCCTTTTGCACGGAGCAATTGAGGATAACTTTTTAAAATGACACTTAATTTTTCAGTGTCAAAAATTGTTTCAGGCTCAAAAGTAAGAATTTTTTGTTGGTAATTACTATCTTTACTTTCTGCATTTTCGGAATGAATTAATTGAAACTGAGAACGAATTTTCTCTTGTTGGTTTTCCAAATAAATCAAGTCTAACAATTTCGATTTATCAACAAGCATTTTAGTTGGAAAATTTGTTTTGAATTTATTCGTTAATTCCACTATTTCGTTATTATCCAGTGTATCACATTTACTAAATGCAATATAATCGGCCCTTGAAATTTGATTTTTGTAAAGAAAATTCATTTGTATTCGCAGATTAGTTAACAAACTAATGTCTACCATACAAATAACCGGCATAAGAGCCAATTGATTATTTTTAGCGACTATCTCCATCACCATATCAATACCACCAAGTCCGCTGGGCTCGATTAGAATGCGACTAAACTTTTGAAGTGCAACAATTTTCTCTAAATCCTGCTGAAAAAAAGCTTTTGCAGAGCAACAAATACATCCTCCCGAAATATCAAATATATTCTGATTTTCAGTCGCCGCTTCTACTGTCTGAGAGTCAATAGACACTTTTCCAAATTCATTGATTATCACTGCCCATTGCTCATCAGCACTTTTCTGATTAAGCAAATCGATAATAGCCGTGGTTTTTCCAGAACCAAGAAACCCAGTGATAATATGAACAGGTAAAGTCCCCCTGCCCCGGACCTCACCCCCAGCCGCTCTCCCAGGGGAGAGGGGGGCAGAAGAAGGGGGTTCTAGGACGTAATCTGTTTCAGTTTTTAAGTCCAAATTATGAATTTTAATATTTTTACTAAAAAAAATTTCATTGAAATTTAAAAGACGATACTAATTTCAAGTCCCCCTTCGGGGGCGCTCGGCTTTGCCGCTTGGCTTGCCAAGAATTAGGGGGCTTCTTCTTATAATCCGTATTCTGCCATAATAAACTTACTGTGATCCAACACTGGCAGCATCATTTCAATGAAAGCACTTTCGTCTTCCGGAATGCTTTCCAATTCTTCGCGAAGAATAGGCAAATAAGCTAACTCGATATCAGCCAATTTCATTTTGCCGCTTGCCAGGGCTTCATCGATAATATCCAACGCTGCCAACGCTCCATTTCGGGCATTTGCCACATACGAATCGCCTTTAACTAATTCACGTGAAATGCGAATGACGTTTTCGGGCGATAGAATCAATGCTTGTGGGTCGGTATAAATATCTGAAGCAACCAACAATTGTTGCAATACATCGCGGTGAAGTTTCCCTGCACGCAAAGCTTCGTTCATTAATCGGGCATCATATTCCAACTGCTCCATATAGGCCGTTGGAGCCATGCCCGATAACAATTTAATGTTCTGAACAGACTCGTTGCTCCATAAATCGGCACAAGCCGAAGCAATATTTCCAAGTGGACTTAAGTGAGCACAAGCAGCC
>JBBQMQ010000380.1:0-4623 GCA_038329115.1 Bacteroidales bacterium | reverse complement strand
ATGGAGTTAGGATCGAAAATGCCAGCCCCAATGGGTTATAGATTACCCGAACAACCTGAGGATAAGTCCATTCTCATGGTAATTATTGACAATTTGATTATTGGAATTTTGGTGGTGGCTGCCGGTACAACTTTAAAAATGATTACGCAATGGTTAAACGAAGAAGGACTACGGGAAGACATTGAAAAAGAACAGCTTAAAACCGAACTTGCCCTGTTACGTCATCAGGTAAGTCCACACTTTTTCATGAATACGCTCAACAATATTCATGCATTAATTGACATCAATACCGAAACGGCCAAAGATGCAGTTATACGGCTTTCTACGTTGATGCGTTATTTGCTTTACGACACGGCACAGGGTCAAACCAGCCTGAAAAAAGAAATGGAATTTATCGAAAGCTATATCACGCTCATGCAGTTCCGCTTCTCCAAAAAAGTAAGAATAGCATTGGATATCCCTGTAAATATTCCTGATATTCAGATACCTCCGATGCTTTTTATATCCTTTATTGAAAACGCATTCAAACACGGCGTCAGCTATCAGGCAGAATCATTTGTGGAATTTAAGCTGGAAATTGAAGAAAATAAATTAAATTGCCGGATTAAAAACAGCAAACACAAAAACAAAGAAAAATTTGATAAAAGCTACTCAGGAATTGGACTCACCAATATCCGCAAAAGTCTGGAATTACTTTTCAATAAAAATTACACGCTTGATATACTTGAAAACGACAAAGAATTTGAGGTTAAACTAACAATTCCGCTTTATGAGAATAAAATGTATAGCCATTGACGATGAACCGCTTGCTTTGGAGCAGATTAGTTCATATATCGAAAAAACTCCCTTTTTGGAATGTGTGGCACTTTGCCAGAGTGCTTACGAAGCGATGGAATATCTTTCCGACAAGGAAGTGGATTTGATGTTTGTGGATATTAATATGCCCGACATCAACGGAATGGATTTTGTAAAATCACTCAAACAACCTCCTCAGGTAATTTTCACGACTGCTTACAGCGAATATGCCATTGAAGGATTTCAGGTGAATGCGCTTGACTATATTCTGAAACCCATTGGTTATGCCGGATTTCTGAAATCGGCCAACAAAGCCAAAACCTGGTTTGATTTGAATCAAAAACAGCCTGAAACTATCCAAACAACGCAGGATTGTATCTTTGTAAAGTCGGAATATAAATTGGTGCGCATCATGCTTTCCGATATCAGGTACATTGAAAGTGCCAACGAATACATTCAGTTTCATTTAGTAAACAGTGAACCTATTACAACGCTGATACGATTGAAAGTAATTGAAGAACAACTACCTAAAGATAAGTTTATGCGGGTACACCGCTCGTTTATTGTCAATCTGGATTGCGTAAAAGTAATTGACCACAACCGCATTGTGTTCGATAAAAAAGTATATATTCCTATCGGCGAGCAATACAAAGACAGCTTCCAAACATTTATTGATAAAACATTTTTGGCTTAGATTTTTCAGCCGGATAAAATTACCGACAACAAAAAAGGAGAGACTCTTTAAATCTCTCCTTTTTTTACTTATAATCAGAAGTTTATCACTTCATTCGTTTGCTGCAATTACAAAATCACTTTTGTAATTTTTTCTCCTAATTTTACTAATATGATTCCACGTGCTGTAACAGGAATAGTATTCAGTCCTGAAACAGTTTGTTTGCTTACCAATTTCTGACCAACGGCATTGTAGATTTCTATGGTTTGATTTGCATTTGCCGAAATATATACATTTCCTTTTAACGCATATACATTAGTTACGATAGTTTCCTTCAGATCGGTTGTTTTTCCGGTAGTTACAGAAATCTCGTTTGAAGGTGATGCTGTAACATTTGCACTTTTGGCAACGACTGTATAGAAATAATTAGTTTCAGAAGTTAATCCACTTACACTTTTTGTCAATTCTGTTATGGTAAAAGGAGAACTGATTATAGGAGTTTCAACATAATTATACATATAAGTAAAATCATCTAAACCAAGATTTCCAACGCTTTTAGTATAGGTGAATTTGAATGTTTTATAACCTGCAGCTAAAGCTGGAGTGCTACTTTGATTATAGACCTTTATTGTACCGGTTGTTGGAAGAGGGTTAATGTTTTCAATTGCTGTCCAGGAACTGCCATTGCTAGATCCTTCAACTAACAATGCACTGGTTGCATCAGTTGATGCGCCCACAATCCAGAAACTAATTCCTGTGGCAGCATTATCAAATAAAGGAGTGATAACGGCATCATTTGTCGCATCTAATTTAACAGAAGGACTTGCCGCTCCATAATAACCTGCCGATGTATAAGTTGCACCAATACTTGTGAAAGTCCAGTTTGTTGGTGCAGTGGTTCCTCCGTTAAAGCCTTCTGTTGTTTTGGTTCCTGATTTAACATAAACATTCAAATCGTATGAAGTGGCTCCAGTTGCAGTATTCCAATTAGCAGTAAATCCGCTTGAGTTTACTCCGGTAGCATCTGTTGCAACTACTACGGAAACTGGAGGCCAAACTCCTGTGGCTGTTAATGATAGCATTTTATCTGTCGCACCTGCACTTTTTAATGTAAGAGTAGCACTATGGTTTCCGGCAGCTGTTGGCGTGTAGGTAATAGTTATCAATGTAGTGGCAACGTTTCCTCCTGTTTGCGCAACGGATATGGGTGAAACTAAGAACTGATCGCTGTTAGTCCCGGATAAAGTGGCTGTAATATCTCCTGTGAGATTAGTTCCGCTTACATTAAATGTTTGAGTATTGTTACTTCCGACTTGTGAATACATCGAAGGAATTGTTGTTTTATCCGTTGAGATAACAGGATCTACATTTATTATGTAAGTTTGTGATTCTACTGAACTCGGATTAGCATTTGAAGCATCATAAGCGATTGCTTTGATAGTAGTTGTAGCCGTCGTGTTTAGTACAATCGGATTCGAACTTGAATACAGGTTACTGGCTGAGGTAGGAACATCTCCGTTTAAGGTATAATAAATTTTAGCATTTGTTGTTGTTGAAGACATCGTAATGCTTTGAGAACTGGTAAACGTTCCACCATTCACATTAAATGTAGGAGTGGCAGTGGCACTTGAACTGGCAGCAGTAACAGTACCTCCAATAGCTAAACCATTTTGCCCTGATGTAGGCGAATTAAATCCCCACCCTCCTGTTGTTGTTTGCCCACTGGCATAATAACGTAAGGTTATTGTTGTGCCGGCAGCAACATTTTGCAAAGCGGTAATTCCTGAAAGATCTATTTGAGTTAGAGTGGCAGGAGACCCAATCAATGCCTGAGCTGAACCAATAAGTGTAAAAGCAGTACCATTCAAACTATAAGCAAATTGATTTGATACACCCGGAGATGCACAAAAAGATGAAGTTCCTGCAAATTTTGCATCAATTGTTGATAAGGAAAGTTGATATCCTGTTGCAGCATTCAAAGTTACCTGAAAATAATCAGCATTAGTCGTTGCAATACCGTTATTTCCAAAACCAGTAGTTCTTAATGAATTACTTGCAGAACTTGTAGCAGCACCAGTCCCACGTGTAACATTATTTGCGCCACTTGCTGAAACTAAATTAGCATTAAACGTGGTAGATGCTAATGTGGCTGGACTACTAGCTCCTGTAAAATCCCACGCAGCAATTTGTCCCCACGCGTTGAAGTTCGCAGCTATCAAAGCGATAGCCACAAGCATGGTTTTGAAAAAAGTAATTTTTCTCATTTTCTTTGTTTTTTAAAAAAGTTAGTATTTAATTATTATTTTGTATATCAGGCAAAAGTAATCCGGTTCTATTACAAATTCAAAAGATAGGTATTACATTTCGATTAAATTCGTCATACATAGTGTTTAAATATGCATCAAGGAGCAAAGGTAGATTTCTGTTTCAAAATATGCAAATAAATATTCAGTTTATACTCAAAAAGTTATGAACAACTTCGCCGAAGCTCCACTGTCATTGATTTTCATCACTTCCCCTTATCTTCTACAAGCACACTCCTCCTGCTCTTTAATCATTGCGGGCTTTTGACCCACAACTATATGTTTTCAACATCGATTAAAAACAGAGTTCACCGGATTTTAACCGTATAAACAGACACATCCACTTATAAAATATAAGGTTTCGTTTATTTAAATGGTATTTTATTATTTCTTTAGCTATCTTTGAACCATTAAAATAATTAACAATGAAACTAAAAAAGAACATAGCCACCAGCGACGAAGGTTTTATTTTTAATCCTTCTACGGGAGATTCATTTTCTACCAATCCCATTGGAAGTGAAATAATCAGTCTTTTGAAACAGGAAAAAAACTCAAAAGAAATTGCTGAAATTCTATGCAGCAAATTTGATGTAGATAGAGATCAACTAGAAAAAGATCTGGACGATTTTGAATCGCAACTGAAAGATTACAACATTTTAGACGAAAAATGAAAGCAAAAAAAGAAATCGTTATTGCTGTTACGGCTCTCAATGCTATCGACAGTCCCGGACCGGGAGTAGCTGTTATCAGAGCTATTCGCGAATGTAAAGATTTTGAGGTCAGGATTATCGGACTTTCGTACGAAGCACTCGAACCGGGGCTTTATATGCACGATTTGGTTGATAAAACCTA
>JBBQMQ010000379.1:0-4647 GCA_038329115.1 Bacteroidales bacterium | reverse complement strand
GGCAAAACCCCCATGCAGGACTGGCAGGCAGCTGCTCGTAATTGGTTGCTCAATGCTTCGCAATTTTCGCAACAACGTCAAATTCCCAAACCTGAACAACCAGCACCCGGAAACCTCAATGCCACTACTGGAAAGAATTATGCAGAACCACTATAAAAACTCAATAATGTCGTATAATTTAATATGTTCCACTCGGCAAAGTCCCTCTCACTTGGGAGAGGGATTTAGGGTGAGGTCTAACTACTTCAAATTATGAACAACCACCTGTTACATTTACAGTCCAAAGGGAAAGAAATCTTTGGCGAACATTTCGACATTTCTCCCGAAGATGACGAAGTAGTTCAAAAATTACTTACGTGGTTCATGCAGGACGAAGAACAAGCAAAGCATTTCAATATCAATCTTCAAAAAGGTATTTTATTGACCGGTCCTATCGGTTGCGGTAAAACCAGTCTGATGACACTCATGCGACTTCTTGTACCTCAGCAACAACGATTTGCTATTAAATCATGCCGCGAAATCACCTTCGATTTTATCAAAGATGGTTACGAAATTATTCAACGCTATGGAAGCCATGCATATATCAATACTTCAACACAACCCAGACCTCAAACCCATTGTTTCGACGACCTTGGAGCAGAAAATACACTCAAATACTATGGCAACCAATGTAATGTTATGGGAGAAATTTTACTATCCCGGTACGATCATTTTATCAGTAATCACATGCTTACTCATGCCACCACCAACCTTTCAGCTTCCGAACTCGAAAACTACTACGGCAACCGTGTCCGCTCCCGTATGCGTGAAATGTTTAACCTTATTGCATTTGATAGCGGAGCAAAAGACAAGAGAAAGTAATAATATGACTACGACTCAATTCGACCACAAAGTCCTCATTGTCTCAGTATTAAAAGTTTAATAGGGAGATTAATTTCTTCCAGTTCCAACCTCTGCGAGGTTGAACAACGAGTTTTTATTTTAAAAAAATAATGAAATGTAAAATGTAATTCGTAATTTTGAACCTGCTAATTAGAATTCTAATCTAATTGTCCAAGAATAGTACAGTTTTAGTTCAAAATTGAACAACTCAAAAACATATAGTACTGATATATAATAATATAATAATTTATAATTGTCCAAAAATTGTCCAAATTAACAGTTATGAGAAAAACACTCGAACAACTCAAATTAATGAAAGAGTCGGAAGACAAAGTTGAGTTCAAAAAAGGAGAAGGTGGTAATATCGCTTACAATGGAGGAGGTAGAACCGAACCAAGAGACAGAAGACGCTGCATCTTAGGCTATGTTACAGCGTTGTGTAACGAAGATGGTGGTTCACTTGTCATTGGCATGGAGGATAAATACCCACACAAAGTAATTGGGACAAAACAAAGCGAGGGAGCTATTGGTGGATTAGAAGCAAAAATCTATGGCGATACAGGTATTCGTACTGATATTTATGAATTGTACGAAGATCTTAGAAGAGTGCTTGTTATTGATGTTGATCCGCGTCCAGTAGGTAGAGTTTTTAAATTTGAAGATGTTGCATTAATGCGTGTTGGCGAAGAGTTAAAACCTATGTCAGAGGAAGTTTATCTGAAAATAATTCAGGAACAAGAACCTGATTTTTCACAACAAATATGCCCTGGATTATCAATAGACGATTTAGACGAAGCGGCTATTGATATTATGAAAGATAAATATGCAATTAAACAAAAAAATCCGGGATTTAGAAGTTTAGCTACCCAACAAGTTCTTACTGACCTAGACTTAATGAAATCAGGTGGCTTAACGAATGCTGCTTTAATCTTATTAGCGAAAGAGGTTGTTCTTAAGGAACTACTGCCTCAAGCTGCCATTATGCTCGAATATCGTACAAATGAATCTCAAATACATTTTGATAATAGGCAAAAGTTCCAGCAGCCTTTCTTTATTATGATTGAGAAGTTATGGAATATAGTTAATTTAAGAAACGGCTCTATCCCTGTTCGGGAAGGTGTATTTAATACTTTTGAAATTCCACTATTTAATGAAGAAGTAATTAGAGAGGCAATAAACAATGCTATTGCTCATAGAGATTACAGAAGACAAAGTGAGACGATAATAAAACAATACCCACTTAGAATGGTAATAACCAGCATGGGAGGTTTTCCTCATGGAGTTTCCTTAGAAAATCTATTGACTGTACCAAGTACACCAAGAAACAGGTTATTGGCTGATGTATTATCTAAAACAGGTTTGGTCGAACGTTCAGGGCAGGGTGTTGATAGAATCTACTTATATACACTATCAGAAGGTAAACCTGACCCGGATTATTCAAAAAGCGATGCATTTACGGTCACATTGTCTTTGTCTGCTGAAATTGAAGATAAAGCATTTGCTCTATTTATTAAATCGGTTCAGGAATCTTTATCGGATGAAAATAAGCTTTCAGTTTTCGAAATTGTAACACTCAATAAAATTAGGAAAGGCGCTGATAAAAGCGAACTCGATAAAGTGATGGTTGAAAAGCTTAAAGAAAGAGTTCTGATTGAATCAATTGGTAAAACCAAAGGTCAAACCTATATCCTGTGTAAAGATTATTACGAATTTGCGGACAAAAAGGTAGAGTACTCAAAACTTACCGATTGGGATATTAATCAAGCATTCAATATGATACAAATGTACTTGTCAAAACACCAAAAAGCCAAAATGGGTGATTTTGTCAAACTATTCGAAGGTCATATCACACGAAGAAAAATAAAATATTTTATTGAAAAAATGCTTGAAGCCGAATTGCTTAACACCTCTGGTTCGGGAAGTGGTACTTTTTATAGTTTGAGCGAAAATCACAAAGAGAAAATGGAAATTATTGGCAAGGCAATGCAAATTGGTATTGAAGAGCTTAAGAAAAGAGGAGAAATAAAGTAATTGTCCAAGTTTTGTCCAAGTTAACAGTATTTCTTCTTGAATTATTTTTATATAGTGTTTATTATTAGACGTTTGCATTGAATTTAAATTGTCCAAACATATTTTGAAAAACAAAACAAAGCGGTCAGGCTTCGCCCGAAAGTAAATTACGGGCAGCTCCGCCAAGGCAGAATCACCAGCCGCCAAAAATCCCCGCCCTTCGTACCTCTGGGCTTGCATGGTCTTTTTGTCGGCTTCCGCACAATCAACCCTTCTGTTGTTTTTTTCTGTCACACTTTTTGCAATCCTCGCACATTTGGCACATTGCTTTTTCTCGTTCCTCAAAAAAATCAATAAGCCAATCAACCCACAGGCAAAAAAGAAATCAGGCACTCCAACCGCCACCACCGTGCCTGAAATGTGCCAGAAAAAAAACAACTCAAAGCTATGTATACATAACATGTAGTTATGGTCATTCCTTTGGCGAATAGCCAAATCAATAAGGAAGCCCATAACCTAATTATGTATAATAGCCGCACAAAATCAACGCTTTGCCCCGCTACGATGCCCGAAGAGCCTCAAGATTTCCCCACCACCCACCAGCTGTGCAGAAAATCAAAAACATGAAGTATTGGTTTATCCATATGCTTGCGGTATATGATTTCCATTTTCGCTTCATTACCGTTTCAGGAGCTTCGTTCGTGCCTCACTTCCGCCCCCTGACACTACATTTCACTATCATTCCAATCATACACCTCAGCACCGCACAGCTTAAGTAAAATACTCATTTCCATTCCGCTTTGCTACATTCATTCCGTTTTTATCCAAGCTCTTTTCCAACGCTTTCTTCCCCTCTCCTCAAGGAGAGGGGTCAGGGGTGAGGTGTATATTTTTTATTTCTGCGACGAGTTAACCCCGATAATCGCCTAAAGGCAGAGCGGTAAGATGATTACACCTAATCGGTGAGTTGTTCAGGCGTACCGCCAACCTGAAAGTAATGCCCCAAAAACCACTTATAGTTTATATTGAATGTGTATGATATTTAGGGTAGCAATAAAAACTATAAAAGGTTTTCAAAATATGGGGACAGATGTCAAGCTCCTTTTCAAGCAGCTTGTAACTTGTCCGGCACTTCGTGCAATTCCTCAATATTCCCCACCACCCATCAGTTGTGCAGAAAATCAAAAACATTCCGAGTTGGTTTATCAAAGTGCTTGCGGTAAATGCGTTCCATTTTCGCTACATTACGTTTCCAGGATCTTCGCTCGTTCCTCGCTTCCGCCCCTGACACTACATTTCACTATCATTCCAATCATACACCTCAGCACCGCACGGCATAAGTACTCCTTCTATCTCTCCACATGTTACGTTCCTTCAGTCGCACCCATGCCCTTTCCCAACGCTATTCCAGCGGTATGTTTTCATTTCTGCGACGAGTAAGCCCCGATAAATATTCTTTTGAATTGCAGTTTATATGCTCTTTGGGCAGAATATAACACAATCAGAAAATCAACTAAAAATACCAAATCTTAAAACGATAACTCAATGTCATAATGCTCATTTTCAAGTCTTTATTCTTGGCTCTTGGTTCTAAAATCTAATTTAAGAAAGCTATATACGTGTTACGACAAAAAAAATGTTCACAAAGATAACAGCAATAAAATAAGCCAGTAAAGGTCGAGCCCTACGGGTTTTTGCCACAATCTCCACACCTCGTTTCACTTCGGGTAGTATTCTGCCAAAAAACCTTGACAG
>JBBQMQ010000378.1:0-4649 GCA_038329115.1 Bacteroidales bacterium | reverse complement strand
GATTGTTGGAAGCGGAAATATTGTTCATAACCTTCAGCATGTTGCATGGGACAAAACCGATGATGAAGAATATGGTTTTGACTGGGCAATTGAAGCAAATGATAATATCAAAAAACTGATTCTTGAAAATAATCATAATGCGTTGATTGATTATCATTTATTAGGAAAGGAAGTGCAACTTGCAGCCCCAACTCCTGATCATTATTTGCCGCTGCTTTATGCATTAGCATTGAAAAAGGAAGATGAAGAAGTTTCATTTTTCAATGATAAAGCCGTTATGGGTTCGCTGACAATGACTTCGTTGAAAATAGGATAAATGATAAACTTAAAGTAATCTCGATAAAGCACTTATTGTCAATAGAATGAGAAATTCAGGGTTGAGTGAAAATTATTTTTACTCAACCCTTTGTACATTAAAAATAAAGTTGTATTTTTGCAGTCCGTTTCGGAAAAGGTACTCAAGAAGCAATGCCAAGGCAACTCACCTTCCCGATGTAATCAGAAAAGTCGTTAAAAAATGTACGCAATTGTAGAAATTTTGGGACAACAGTTCAAGGTGGAAGCCGGAAAAAGACTGTTTATCCATCGAATGGAAGAGGCCGAAAGAGGTTCTCAGGTTGAATTTGACAAAGTGTTGCTTATTGACAACGAAGGTGCTATCACTGTTGGTGCTCCGGTTGTTGCAGGTGCAAAAATTGTTTGTGAAGTATTATCGCACGTTCGTGGCGAAAAAGTGATCGTTTTCCACAAGAAACGTCGCAAAGGATACCGCAAACGCAACGGTCACCGTCAAAACTTTACAGAGTTATTTATCAAAGAAATTGTAGCTTAACCGATAAAAATTAGAAGAAAATGGCACATAAGAAAGGGGCGGGTAGCTCAAGAAACGGTCGTGAATCGGAAAGCAAACGACTAGGCGTTAAAATTTACGGTGGTCAATTTGCAAAAGCAGGTAACATTATAGTTCGTCAACGCGGAACAGTTCACCACATTGGTCAAAACATTGGTATGGGAAAAGACCACACATTGTTTGCTTTGATTGACGGAATTGTAGAATTCAGAAAAAAGAAAGACAACAAGTCATTTGTTTCTGTAAAACCTATCGAAGTAGCTGCAAACTAAGAAGCCCCTAAATCCCCCATAAAAGGGATTTAAAGACAGCTTTTCAGTTCAAATTCATAATCTCCTGTTGTTTTACCGTAGTGTAAAATTGCGGGAGATTTTTTTTAGCCCACTAAATCCCCCGTTGGGGGACTTTAAGAGAGGCATGTATAAATAAATTTAAAATTAAACAATTTAAATAGTCCCCCTTCGGGGGATTTAGGGGGCTCACCTATGTTGACACTCAAACAGATCACCGAAAATACCGACGAAGTAATTGCCCGATTGGGAAAGAAAAACTTTGATGGAACGGAAATTATTGCTCAGGTAATTGAATTGGATAATGCCCGTAAAGCTGCACAGGTTCAGGTAGATAATGCTTCGGCTGAAATGAATAACTTGTCGAAAGAAATCGGAATGCTTTTCAAACAAGGCAAACAGGATGAAGCTGCCAAGGCAAAAGAAAGAACGGTTGAATTGAAGGAAACCATCAAACTTATTGGTGATCAACAAACTGGAGCAGAACAAAAATTAAACGATTTATTAGTTCAGATTCCTAATTTACCGCACGAAAGTGTGCCTGCCGGAAAACATGCCGAAGACAATCTGATTGAACGCACCGGTGGCAAAATGCCTGATTTATACGAAGGTGCAGTTCCTCATTGGGATTTGGCAAAAAAATACGATTTGATTGATTTTGAATTGGGTGTGAAGATTTCCGGTGCTGGATTTCCGGTTTACAAAGGAAAAGGAGCACGGTTGCAACGCGCCTTGATTAATTTCTTCCTTGATAATGCCATGGAAGCAGGTTATCTTGAAATTCAGCCACCTTACGTGGTGAATGCTGCTTCCGGTTATGGAACTGGTCAATTGCCCGACAAAGAAGGACAGATGTATCATTGTGATATTGATGATTTATATTTGATTCCGACGGCAGAGGTACCAGTGACGAATATCTATCGCGATGTGATTTTGAACGAAAACGAATTGCCTGTAAAAAACACAGCTTATTCTGCTTGTTTCCGTCGCGAAGCAGGTTCGTATGGAAAAGATGTGCGTGGTTTGAATCGCTTGCACCAATTCGATAAAGTGGAAATTGTGCAAATTCAACATCCCGACAAATCATACGAAACGTTGGATCAAATGGTTAGTTACGTTCAAACATTGGTTGAAAAACTGGAATTGCCTTGGCGTATTCTTCGTCTTTGCGGTGGCGATATGAGTTTTACTTCGGCACTTACCTTCGATTTTGAAGTATTTTCGGCTGCACAGAAACGTTGGCTGGAAGTAAGTTCGGTTTCAAATTTCGAAAGTTATCAGGCAAATCGCTTGAAATGTCGCTTCAAAGGAGGCGATAAAAAACCACAACTTTGTCACACATTGAACGGCAGCGCGATGGCTTTGCCCCGAATTGTTGCGGCTTTGCTTGAAAATAATCAAACCCCCGAAGGCATTCGGATTCCCAAAGCATTGATTCCGTATACCGGATTTGATATTATTGATTAAGATGATCCCTAACCCCTAAAGGGGAATTAAATTACCTCTATTTTGATAAAAGCCATTCTTGAGTTATTCATGAATGGTTTTTTTTATTCCCCTTTAGGGGTTAGGGGTGGCTTTGTTTTCTTAACTTTATCTTCATTCTTCGAAATAAAATCTTTCCAACCCGTGTAAGCTTTCTCGGAAGTTGGTCTTCCGAGTTGCAAAAAATGACAATAGGCAGCTGCCAGTCCATCAGTTGCATCCAGTTGTGGTAACATTTGATCTTGAGGAATATTCAAAAAACGACGGAGCATATCGGCAACTTGTTCTTTGGAAGCGCTTCCGCTACCGGTAATCGCCATTTTTATCTTCAACGGTGCATATTCAGTTATCGGAATATCGCGGTACAAAGCGGCCGACATGGCAACGCCCTGTGCGCGTCCGAGTTTCAGCATTGATTGCACATTTTTGCCAAAGAAAGGAGCTTCAATAGCCAAATGATCCGGGTGAAACTCATCAATCAATGACAACGTACGGGCAAAAATACGTTGAAGTTTCAGGTAATGATCGGTGTATTTTTTCAAATCCAACACACCCATTGCCAGCATTTCGGTTTTATTTCCGTTTACTTTCAAAATTCCGTAACCCATTATGGTAGTTCCCGGATCGATGCCCAATATGATGTGTTCTTTTACCATTTTTATTCAACAAGTTCTAAAACAGTTGTAAAAAAAAGCACTTCAGTTCCAAAGTTTTGAGAACAATTTGCCTTAAGTTTTGCACTATATTCCTGATTCCATTGTTTCAGAGTTCGCAGATCATCCACATGAAACTGAACAGAAAACGAAGTTCCGTCCTCTTTATCGCTTGTAACTACTCGTGCCACTTGTGGCTGAGAGAAATAAGTTGAATCAATCATAAAGGGAATGTGCTCTTCGCGAACCCATTTTAACCACGTATTGTGGACTTTGTCAGAAACAAGGAAAGTTATATTGAAAATTAGCATTATTTTGATTTACGATTTAATCATTTACGATTTACAATTAAAAAAGACGACGACATTTTCTTTAAACTGGTTTTAATGCATCAAATAGCAGCATAATAAGGAAAATTTCAGAGCAAAAGTAGTCATAATTTCCAAAACTTCTTTATCTTTGCACTGCAATTTCAAAATCAAGCAGGGGGTTTAGCTCATCTGGCTAGAGCGCGACACTGGCAGTGTCGAGGTGACCGGTTCGAGTCCGGTAATCTCCACTTGATTCAAAAAGCTTATTGGGAAACCGGTAAGCTTTTTTTTGGTAGTGTGCCGAGCATGGCGAGTATATTGAGCCCTTAAGAACTTTGTAAAAACAAAAAAAACAGGCTAACATTTATGCTAGCCTGTTTAATTATTTAAGTTACGATATTTTTTCTATTTCTTCTTGTAGGTCAATTTCATTTCCCTTTTTGTCGTAGAACTTGTATTGTAAGAATCCCAGCTTTTGGGAGGCAATTACTTTACAACCTTTTCCGAATTTTTGTTTCCATTTCCACTTCATCGATATTAAACATTTAGAGATAAAAGCATCGACATAGGGGTGAATGTGTAATGTAAACTCTTTAACTTTTAATTTATTCACCAAAAAATCAATCTTACTTTCCAGCTGGTCTGTAAACAGAATTGACGGTTTGATTTTGCCTTCGCCATAACACGTTGGACATGTTTCATTAATATCAATATGAATCACAGGGCGAACACGTTGTCGCGTCATTTGCAATAAACCGAACTTACTGAGTGGAAGAATGTTGTGCTTGGCTCTGTCATTGGCCATGTTTTCACGCATTCTGTCAAACAGTTTCTGACGGTTATCCGTTTCGTGCATATCAATAAAATCCACCACGATAATGCCTCCCATGTCGCGTAAGCGAAGTTGTCGTGCAATTTCGTCGGCAGCTGCTAAATTCACATCCAGGGCATTGTCTTCTTGTCCGTTTCCTGCTTTCGAGCGGTTACCGCTGTTTACATCGACTACGTGCAAGGCTTCAGTATGTTCTATAATCAGATAAGCTCCGTTTTTGAATGATAC
>JBBQMQ010000377.1:0-4662 GCA_038329115.1 Bacteroidales bacterium | reverse complement strand
AAACTTCCCACTCCAAACTCAAAACTCAAAACTCAAAACTCAAAACTCTCAACTAATGAAGAAACTTATTCTCGTTGCCGGTGCTCGTCCAAACTTTATGAAGATTGCACCTTTGATGCACGCATTAAAAAACCATCCTACAATTAAGCCTATTCTGGTACATACTGGTCAGCATTACGATGTTAAAATGTCCGGTCAATTTTTTGATGAATTAAATATTCCTGCACCTGATATTAATTTAGAGGTTGGCTCGGCTAGTCATGCTGTACAGACTGCCCGTATAATGGAAGGTTTTGAAAAAGTATGTTTAAATGAAAAGCCTGATTTTGTGCTGGTAGTGGGTGATGTCAATTCAACGGCTGCTTGTACGTTAGTTGCTTCAAAGTTAGGAATTAAAACCATTCATTACGAAGCGGGATTACGAAGTAATGACCGAACCATGCCTGAGGAAATTAACCGATTGGTGACGGATGCCATAAGCGATGTGTTTATTACAACCAGTGTGGATGCCGATGAAAATCTGCTGAAAGAAAATATTCCGGCAGATAAGATTCACATGTTAGGCAATTTAATGATCGATTCTTTGGTAGAACAATTACCTAAAGCACAAGCAACTAAACTGAATTTTAAATTATTGAATCAGGACAAATTCATTCAGCTGGGTCTTGATTTTATGGAAAATAAATACGGAGTACTAACATTTCATAGACCCGGGAATGTAGATGATAAAGAAAGCTTATCAAATCTGGTAACTTTATGGGGAAAAATTTCAGAAAAATTACCTTTGGTATTTCCGGTTCATCCCCGTACTTTTAAAAATATTGTACAATTTGGATTAGAATCTGTTATTGAAAGCTATCCAAATCTATTCTTTATTGAACCGCTCGGTTATCTGCAATTTATTCATCTGGTAAGTTGTTCTGCATTTGCTTTGACTGATTCAGGTGGTATACAAGAAGAAACGACCTATTTGAATATCCCATGCCTTACTGTACGTCCTAATACAGAACGCCCGGTGACCGTTTGGGAAGGAAGCAATAAGCTTATTAAAACCGATCAAATAATTGCTGAGGTAGAGTTAATTATAGCAGGAAAGGGAAAACACGGTACGGTTCCAAAATTTTGGGATGGAAATACAGCTGTGAGGATTGTAGAAATGATTGAAAAAATAAGTTTATAGTATAGGGTCCTGAGTTTTGACTGATAATATTTCCTCACTCAGAACTCAAAACTCTGTACTCAGAACTCCTAACTCAAAACTCTTAACTCAAATTAATGAAGGACTTCACATTACAGGTTTATTGCAAACTTTTACTTGCTTTAAAACAAGCAGGTTATTCGTTTTATACATTTGAAGAATGGTGTGAAGGTAAAGCAGTAGGAAAATATGTAATCCTTCGCCATGATGTTGACAGAAAACCAACAAATTCTTTGAAATTTGCACAGCTTGAAAATGAGTTAGGAATACGCTCGAGTTACTATTTTCGAACAGAAAGGAAAATATATAATATCGGGATCATAAAACAAATTGCGGGTTTGGGGCATGAAATTGGATATCATTATAGCGATTTAGTTGATTCAAAAGGAAATACACAAAATGCAATAACGGTTTTTCAGTCAAATTTAGCCTTGTTTCGTGAGTTTGTATCCATAAAAACCATCGCTATGCACGGAAGTCCAACCTCAGAATTCGATAACCGTGATCTTTGGAAAACCTATAATTACAGAGATTACGGTATTATTGGTGAGCCATATCTTGATTTTATTAGTAATGAATATGTTACATACTTCACGGATACTGCACGCATGTGGGATGGAGATAAGTACAATGTACGGGACAGGTCAACAGTAAGCAGTAAGCAGCAAGCAGTAAGCAGTAAGCAGCAAGCAGTAAGTGCTAAGATTCATTCCACTTTTGATTTTATAAACTGGCTTAGTACTAATCCAACGGCCACCTCGATGATGGTAACTACACATCCGCAGCGCTGGACAGATAATAAAACTGAGTGGTATATGGAATTAATTCTGCAAAGTTTAAAAAACCGGTTGAAACAACTGTTGATTCTGATTCGTTAATGTTTTTATCAACTTCTTAATAAATAACTCTTCGTAAAACCCACTTCTGATTTTTCTTTCTTAAATAGTCTAAAATTCCTTTCAATTCGTGTAATTTGTATTATTTCGTACTATATTTGCACAAACTTACAATTGGAATGAAATTTTTTTACCGCCCGTCCTATTTTTACATAGTCGTTGACATTCTGATACTGCTCTTAAGTTTTTATGTGGTATTGGACTGGTTTCCTCTTACCACGCATACTCCTTTTGAAAAATATTCATGGGCATCTTTATGCTTTTTTTTGGCATGGGTAATTATATCTTATCTTTTTCGACGTTATGAACCGCTTCGAAGGCAACAGTATTTTAGTGCCACATTACGGCTTAACTATGCCGTAATTCTCATAACGATTGTTTTTTACCTGATTATTCATAATTTTTTCAGATCTTATTCGGGATTTGTACTTATAACAATTTCACTCGGAGTATTTGTTGTAAATTACATCATGTTGTCATTATATTATGCTTATCGCTTTGCGGTTGACTACAATGAGATAACTTTTCAACCTTCAGTTGATCGGATAAATGCAGTAGTAAAACCCGCTGAAAGAATTGATGAAGAAAGTCTGCTGCAATTAAAAGAAATAATTAGAACGCATTCTGCCGATTGTGGATTAGGTTTTCTATCCCAAAATGTTGATTTAGGAAGTGGAAATACTCACGTCTTTGTAACTAACGACCCTGAAAATTTACAATTAATACCCAGATATACTTATTCAACAATTATTCAGTTGGAAAGACTGAATAATATGCGTGGAATAAACAGGAAATTATTATTGATTAATGAAAAGTTACCTGATAATGGAATTTTTGTTATTTGCTATGAATCAAAAAGTACCCGTAAGAACAGAATTTTTAAAAGATATCCTAAAGGCTTAAATTACATTTTCTATAGTCTGGATTATGTGTTTAAGCGGATTATGCCGAAAATTTATCTTTCACGTGGGTTATATTATTTTATTACTAAAGGGAATGATCGCATTTTTTCTAAAGCAGAAGTGCTGGGCAGATTGCATTGCTTTGGTTTTAACGTAATCATGGAGAAAAAAGTTGGTAAAATGACATATGTTTTTGCTCAACGGGTTCAAGAACCTCATCTTAATCAGAAAAGGATTTATGGACCATTAATCAGATTAAAGCGTTACGGAAAAAATGGAATGCAATTCGAAGTTTATAAAATGAGAACCATGCATCCGTATTCAGAATATATCCAATCTTACGTTTATGAAAAAAATAGTTTAAAAGAAGGTGGTAAATTTAATAGAGATATCAGAGTGACCACCATGGGAGGTTTTATGCGTAAGTATTGGCTTGATGAATTGCCTATGCTTATAAACCTGTTCAAAGGTGAATTGAAATTAGTTGGTGTACGCCCCCTGAGTGCCCATTATTTCAGTCTTTATGACAAGGAGTTGCAGGAAAAGAGAACCAAATACAAGCCCGGGCTTTTACCACCGTTTTATGCAGATATGCCTAAAACATTGGACGAAATTCAAGAATCAGAGATGATGTATCTCACAGCATGTGAAATAAACGGTGAGTTCATTACTGATTCAACGTATTTTTTCAGAATACTAAGAAATATATTCTTTAAAAAAGCCAGAAGCGGATGATTAAATAGCAGTAAGCAGCAAACAGTGAGCAGTAAACAGATAATATTCGATACTAAATTAACAAACAATCAACTAACTACCAAATGGAAGAAGAAAAAATCACAGGATTACCCGAAAATGCCTATCGCGAGTTAAAACAAGGCGAAGAATATAAACCGGTTATGCCGGCAAAAGGTAAATTCCCGGAAGTTACAACATGGTCATTGGGCATGGGACTGCTGATGGCAGTTATTTTTTCTGCTGCTGCGGCCTATTCAGGCTTAAAAATCGGACAGGTTTTTGAAGCCGCTATTCCTATTTCCATTATTGCAGTCGGGGCATCGGCAGCAATGCGTAAGAAAAACTCATTGGGACAAAACGTGATTATTCAATCCATCGGTGCCTCATCCGGAGTAATTGTTGCCGGAGCGGTATTTACCATTCCCGGATTGTATATTCTCCAGTCGAAATATCCTGAAATTCAGGTTGACTTTTGGCAAATATTCTTTTCATCGTTATTGGGAGGATTCCTTGGAATTTTATTTTTAATTCCATTCCGCAAATATTTTGTGAAAGATATGCATGGTAAATTGCCTTTCCCTGAAGCAACAGCCACCACCGAAATATTAATGACCGGTGAAAAAGGCGGAAGTGGGGCAAAATTATTAATTGTAAGTGGTCTTATTGGTGGATTATTCGATTTTTGCTTTTCTGCTTTCAGACTTTTCAGTGAAGAAATTACAACCCGAATTGTACCGGTAGGAGCAATGCTTGCCGATAAAGTGAAGATGGTGTTGAAATTTAATGTAAGTGCGCTGATTTTCAGTTTTGGTTATCTGGTTGGACTTCGTTATGCCTTAATCATAACTGTTGGTTCATTGCTGTCGTGGCTTGTGTTTATACCTTTGGTGAATGAAATTGGCGGTTTATCTGCAACTTTAAGCGGTGGAAT
>JBBQMQ010000376.1:0-4699 GCA_038329115.1 Bacteroidales bacterium | reverse complement strand
AAGCATTCAAATCGCACCAAATTTCATTATTTATGTAGGGTCCTTCCCAACCACCACCACGAGTCCATGTCCACATTCCGGTTAATTTGCCAGTTTTATAAATATCACGTGAAGAAGCAGGTTTGCCAAGTTCTTTCAGCGATTTATGCTCTTCAAAACCATCAATTACGCCTTTGGCAATATAGTTAGGATATGCTCCTTTTCCTTCGTATTCTCTGGCACATTGCACTTCGAGCAATTGATTGTGGCGACCAATTCCAAGCACTTTACTGAACGCATCGCCTCTGTGGAAATCGCCCTCGCAATGTTTCACTGCTATTGTTAAGTTTTTGTGTGGTTTCACTCCTTTATCCACCTGCAAATAGGTGTTCGTATCCGTGTCAAAACTCATCCATGTACGGAAAATGATTTTTTTATTTAACTTCACACAGACTTCATCCCGCAAAATATTGATTAATGGAATAATACATTTTTCAGCATCTTGTTTGTTATCAATTTTTCCAACATGATAGGGGGCATCGTGTAAATATGTTTCGCCAATACGCACCACCAAACCATCTAACTGAGGAAACTGGGTAAACATTTCCCGCAATAAAATACGCAGGTATTTTTCAGTTTTTGGATTGCGCGGATTACCCATACTATCTTTTAGTCCATACATTTCAACCAATCGCTTTGGGAAAAGCATTAAATCGCTTTGGCAATAAACCTGCATTCCTGCTTTTTTGAAAGCGGTATACACACTATCCAAATGATGTGCTTTGGTATCCACCCATTTACGGTCTGGTGAACCAACGGGTAAAATGGCAGGGTCTATTTTGTCCCAGTTTATAGCCAATTGAGCCGATTCGAACAAGAAAAAAACTTTCCCGTTATAGCCCATTTTGTTGAGAGTTTCAGGGTTGTTATACTCGCTTTTATAAGGTGCTTCGCCCGGATTATTGTGCACCATATCCAATATTAATGGCAACGATTTCGACTGCGAGAAAACAACACTTATGATTGCTTGAAAAAAGAGAATTGCGATTATAATATTCGTTTTTTTCATTTTACTTTTCTGATAATTTAATTTGAACGATTACATTCTTATTCTTTAATAATTGCACCATGCCTGATACAACTTTCACTTCAGCACCATTTCTGATTTCAACAATATCTTTCAATCCGATATTTTTGATTTTCACTTTCTGGTCAATTGCTGAATTCAAAACAGCAGTTATTTGACGTCCATTCCATATTAGTTCTTTCAATACAACCTGTCCACGCAAAGCTACTCCTTGGATCTTTCCTTGTGGCATATTTTTAGGCCATGCAGGCAAAAACTCTATCCATCCCGGTTGCGATTCTACCAACATGCGTATAACCAATGCTGGAAGTCCGCCACTTAAGTCTGCGTTAAAAATCTTTCCCGGATTATGAGTTGTCATAAAGTTGGGTGTAAAATAGTTATTTGCCATCCAATCCAGGATAAGACCACAATCGTCAGCCTTGTTAAGACTTGCTCCCACAAATCCCTGGAACACAATACCAAAAGCCATTTCACCCGGTGGACGACCATTTACACTTTCGCCATTGAACTCTCTTCGTCTAAGGTCTAGTCGGTTCTCCATTGCGAGTTCAAATGCTTTTAGTAACTTCTTATCTTTGGCTATTTCGGGTGGAAGTCCATTGTATAGCGCATACAAATGTGAGCAATGGCGATGAGCATCATTATCCTCCAATAAAGGTGTTGACCATTCTTTTAATGCACCATTCTTATTGATAAGATAATCAGGCATTTGTTTCAATATATGCTTCCAGCGTTTAATATCTTCAGCACCTGTATTCAAAACCTTACTTGCCGAAATACAATTATTTAAAAGCTCGCGTGCCACACCAATGTCCATTGCGGCATTGATACATGCCTGCGATTTGCTGTTTGAAGGATTATTTTCGGGTGAATAGCTCGGGCTAAAAAACAATTTTCCGTCTTTCCCTTTTATTAAAAAGTCTTCGTAAAACAAAGCTGCTTCACGCATAAATGGAAGTGCTCTGTTTTTCAGAAATTGTTTATCGCCGGTATACAAATAATACTCATAAAAATATTGTGAAACCCATCCTGCGCCGGCTGTCCAAAATGTCATAGGCCAGGTTTCGTCAAAATGATTGTTCAGACCATTTATACTTGCTCTTGAAGGCACATGAATTCCCCTACAACCATACAATCGTTGCGCATTGGTTCTGAAATCGGCAATATTATCTTCCATGAATTTAAAAAATGGCAACATACACTCTTTCATGTTAGCTGAATAATTTGCAGCAATAGCACATTCAACATTGCCATTCAGTGTATAATCGCCCGACCATGGCGAACCATACGTTCCTGTCCAAATACCCTGTAAGTTAGGAAAACGTTCATTACCACTACTCGATGAAATATTGTAGCGTGCCGCATCAAATTCTTTTTCAAGCAATGCGGGATTTAAGTTTCCAAAACTCGACTTAGCCAGCAACTCTTCCGAAGTTAGATTCCTATCAGAGCCCCCATTCAAATCCAAACGGACACGACTAAATATTTTATTGTGTTCCGGAATATGTATGGCTAGAAGTTCTCCAAAATCGGGATTTATTTGAGAAAGAGAATTCTTTAGCTGATCAATTTGAGAGTTATTATAATCTTTCAACAATGCCATTTTAGTAATTACCAGCACTTCATCAGCCCCTGTAATTTTAATTTGAGTTCCTTGAATTTCAGTAATACCACCTTTAACCACAACTCTCGAAACGCCTTCATAACCCTGCAAACTTCCAGTCCAAACCCTGGTAAAGCTACTTCGATATGTCAACCATTGCAGGTCGGCACCTGTTTTATACTCCTTAAATCCTTCTTTACACATGCCAACCGGATTCCAACCACCAGTTCCTCTTGGAGGTTGTTGGTCTAGCTTTAGCGTACAGTTTATCATTCCTTTAGCGGTATTGCCAATGGCAAGAACAATGGCATCATCCGGGCGCGACACAAATAATTTCCGCTGAAAATCCCCACCGTTATCGTTCCAATTGACTGCTGCTACACCCGATGAGAAATCCACAGAACGCTGATAGTTTTTCACTTCGCCATTTGGTTCCATAATAACTCTGATATTGAAAGCCGGAATAAATGGGTCAGTCCAGCGTTTGCCTTCATAGCCTTCTTCTTTCGAAAGTTTTACAACAAAATCAGCCGCTTTCTGATATTCACCATCAGCCAACATTTGTCTTATTTCTTTCAAATGAGCCCCTGTATTAACCGCTGGTAGTGGTTTATGGAGAGGCATATAAAGTTCACAATGATTAAGCACAATGGTTTCGTCCAAAGGCTGACCGAAAACCAATGCACCATATTTTCCATTGCCACTTACAAGTGCCATTTCCCACGATTTGGCAGGCACAGTACTCACAAAACCTCTTTCGGGCGATGGAAGTTTTGAAGTACTATTTTCGGCTGAAAATGCTTTGGTTACTATTAAAACCAGTAGTAAACTGATTGTAAAAAAAGACAATATATTCTTTTTCATTTCTGTGTATCTTTAAAAAATCATTTTACCAATTATCAGTTCGGAAAGGTGCAACAGGTAATCCCATCGTATTATATAGAAAACCTTTTCCCTGTGGGAAATTGCAGTAACCATATCGAACTGCTACTGGTTTTATTACTTCTTTCGCTGATACGGTTAACTGATTTGATTTTAGATTAATCGTAGCTTTTGCTGGATAAAATAATTTGTCTTCGCCTGCAATCTCGAAATTAGTAAGCACTTTTCCAAACGAACTGACCCCGTTAGGTGCATTTTCGAATGAAACTAAGATGAATGAATCTTTCACAACTGCATTTTTTAAATACGGTGTTTTATTTGGAATCCCTTTTATTCCGTATGTTTCGGAAAGAGCCATGGCAGCCAGACGTTTCCCTATAGTAACCTTTTCGGCGGGATGGATATTTTTTTCTTCCCCCAAATCAGCCGTTACCACCATGCCACAATTGGGTATTTCCATACTTGCTTTTAATTGCTCGTCACAGAATTTGCCAGAAAGTGTATCTTTTGAATTATTATACCAATAGGGTGCAATTTGTACGAAATAGAATGGAAATGACCCCACACCAAAATCGTTGCGCCAATTTTCAACTAAACCTTTCATCAAACCGGCATAATAGAGATATTCCTGTCGGTTCTGCTCGCCTTGATACCAGATTGCTCCTTTGATTGCATATTTTTTTATCGGGTTTATCATTCCGTTATACAGATTTGATGCACGTTGATGTTGAGGCGTTTTTTCCTGTGTATTAAGTTTTAAAGGTTCGGGAAATTTAGCCATAGTTATTTTATTTATCCATGCTTCAATACTTGAACCTCCCCAACTGGAACAAATCATTCCTACAGGAACATTTAGTATGCGTTGCAGTTGTTTGGCATAGAAATATCCAACTGCACTGAATTTGCTTACACTTTCGGCATTTGCTGCTGACCAACTTCCTACACAGGTGTCTTGAGTAGTTTTGGAAGAAGCCTTATTAAGTGTAAATAAACGAATATTTGAATTGTCTGCTTCCAGCAATGCATCAAAAGCACCATTTATAGGCGAATTGAAACCTCCTTTTACCGGCATTTCCATGTTCGATTGACCTGAACATAGCCACACTTCACCCAAAAGGATATTCTTTAGTTCAACCTTTTGGTTT
>JBBQMQ010000375.1:0-4705 GCA_038329115.1 Bacteroidales bacterium | reverse complement strand
AAATAAATTACATATAAAATTGCCATTAACTGTATTTGTTCCTGCCGATAGAAATATACCACTAGAAGTAGCGGTAGTGGTAGCATTGGTAACATTAGCTATTGTGTTTGCATTAATGGTTGTTGTTCCTGTACTATTTGTTTGTATTCCATATAAATACTGAGAACCATAAACAGCACTTAAATTAATACTGCCTGCTGTACTGGTACTACCTAACAGGTTATTGTTAATACTTGTTGATCCTGTACTCGAATTATTTAAAATGCCCCAAAATTTTGTATAACCACTCGCGCCAGCTCCTGTAGTGATAGCACCAATTTTGTTGTTATTGCACAATCCACCAGCCCCTTTATTCACAATATTAATACCTGTAAAAGAAGGACTTGCCCCTGCTGGAGCGGTGAAAACAATAGAGCCTGTTCCGGTAGTTGCTCCAATTGTATTACCTGTAGTATTTCCAATGTCCATTGCACTGCCTGTAAATGAAATACCTGTCCATCCTGATGATCCTGCTGTTACTGAGTTGTCCCAGATTATGTTTTTAATAGTATTATTTTGTATGCTACTTACTGGAGTGCCTCCTACATTTAAAATTATACCCGTGAAGCCATTGTTGCCAATGGTACTGGCCTTGGTCCATGTACCACCACAACTTGCAGCAGATCCACCTATAAAATTATCGGATACTGTAAAACCTGTTCCTAAAATATTATTTACAGAAATAATATTGTACGCCAATGAACCGGCAGCCGAAGGTGTTTTTTCATAAAAACTATTTCCGGTAATAGTCCATGAGTTATTTTCAGGTCCAATGTTAATTGCGTATCCTTGGATAGCTGCAGAAATACAATCAAAAAATTCGTTATCAGTGATATAATTATTCGTATTTGGCATTGAACCAGAGCCCGTTGCAAAAATTGTATTCAAAGGCCTAAGGATAGCATCGGCAGTTGTTATTAAGTTGTTGCTTATGTGGTTATTATTATTTCCGTAATTCTGAAAAGCAATTACACCTCTTGAATACAGATTATTAGACGAACCTTTGATAGTACAGTATTTAATGGTGTTATTACTTGAACCATCGAACCTGAATGTATATGCATTACCATTATAAGCACTACTAGTATTACTAAATGTCAAATCTGGAGTACTTCCGGTTACGTTACCAGAAACAGCATCGTGTAACCGACCATCAATGGTAAGGTTATTTACTCCTGTTAATTGGATAAGTGCACCGTTTGTAGATGTCAAATTTCCAATTGTTTTTCCGGAAGCTGTAGGGTAGATATTCACGGCTGAATAATTACAGGGTTGACGAGCGGTAACAGTAGCTGTGGCTGCAATCGTTTCACTCCAACCGGTAGAAAATGAGATACTTGGATTAGAAGTATATCCTGTACCGGGGCAAGCTAAAACAATAGCAAGAGCTACTCCGTCAGGTGTTGAGCCGGGAGCTGCGGCAGCCCCTACAATTTTAGTTTCTAAGCTTGCTCCAGAACCACCTCCACCTGTAAACGATGCAATAGGACCGTAACCAGAACCTTGATTTGTGATTGTAAAATTCAATTGTTTAGTACCACTAATACTCGTAACTATTGCAGTAGCAGTAGTACCGCCACCAGCGGGTGCGTCAATTGTAACCTCTGTAGGAATAGTAGTCTAAGCACCACTTGAAGCGGTCATTGTTATACTAATGACACATCCGTTTATTACAGTTGTTACAATAGTCCCAAATTGATTACTTGTAGCTACACCACCCGTTAAGCTAACTTTTGGAGCAACATATCCACTCCCTGGAGTAGTGGTGATCGTTTTGATACCCAGACTGGCATTAAGGGTCATTGTAGCGGCATCGGTAGTATTATCTTTTATTTGCAAATTAACAATACCGCTGTATAAATTACTCGCATTGAGATTAATATTATCGAAGGCGATTTTTAACGTTGCGAAATCGGCTCCGGTTGTACCTACAGTTTTAGTAATATCGGCTTTAACCTGTGTAGTGAAAATAGCCATCAAAATGGCACAAAGTAATGTAGTTGTTTTTTTCATGAAAATAAATATTAAAAAGGTTGTTGTAATTATTCTTCAGCACAATAGCCCAAATTTTAAAAATACGTTGGTTCTATTTGTAATACATATCAGAAGCAGTTACCCCCTGTTTTGAAACATTAAAAAAATATAATTACTTGATTTCTATAAAAATCAAAATTATATTTTTGGATGTCCCATAATTCAATTGTCATGTTTTTACGAGAAAAGATGCTCATTCTGTGTACTAAAAGTGAGCAGCATGGAATAGGGATATTGAAAATATTTTTGTTGGAAGTTGTGCGTTTTATAAAGAACAAAATTTTCCACAATATAATTCAACACAAATTTAAAAGCTCAACTTAAATCAAAACAGGATTACTTTTCATTTCCCCAAAGATTAGGATCATTGCCATGTGCTTTTCGCCAGGCATCACGCCATAAGTGAATTTGTTGTTCGCTAATATTTGGTTTTGGTTGACGTTCTTTGAGCGTAAGAATTGCAGGCACAGCAGCTGCTTCCGACTGATACCAATAGGCAACGGATGCTAAATCAAGAGTCAGGCAATTATTATCACCATGCTCGATGGTGAATTTACATGATTTATCGAAATAGATGGGGTCATTGATAAAAAATCGGTAACAATGTGTTCGTCCCAGCCAGCCAGTTTCTCCATTTACTCTTGCAAAACCAAAATAGGGGTGCGTATAAATTTGTTTGGGTGCCCACGACGTATTGAAAAAATCTTCCGTGCCAGTTCCGATTATTGAGGGTAATTTTTCTCCATCAATAAATACCATTTCGTCACCTTCACCATACCACATAGTTGTAGGCGAATTGACATAATAATTAACACCCACAAAATGACCTTTGCCTGTTATATTGGCGATTACATAATTTTTAGCCCCATCGGTATTTTTGCCTCGTTTACCAAGCAATCCCCATTCGTTTTCACCTTCAGGATTTGCTTCGGTAACTTCGTGGTTGTACCAAGCATGGAAACGACCCATATCGGCTGGTAATTGCTTCATTTCTGTGTAATCAATATTAAAATAAAATGCATTAATATCAATATCGGATTGGTTTTCAATTTCAATTCGAGCACCCGAAGCGAATGGCATGGCAAAATAACTTACCAATGAATTACCATCTTTTGGTGCTGCAGCTAATGGTGCCGCTATATAATTGTAATTCTCATTCCAACCTTGTCCAAAGAAAGAACCAATGGGCGATTCGACTGACGGAAATGAGTTTCCATCCCAAAAAATACGTATTACAATGTCATTCCTTGATAATTTATTCCCCATAGGAGAAATGGTAAACCAGATATGATTAATAATTCCGGCACCTTTTACCTTCAGAATAGTGGCTTTCTCGCCTTTTTTAATTTGCCAGTTATCGGTGTTTCCTCCTGTAGAGTCATAACTACTTATGTGCCGAGTTTTGACATTGTTCTGAATTTTAGCCAATGATGTTAAATCATTTGTCAAATTTTGACTCTGACCGAAAAAGCATGATAAAAATGCAAAAGCTGATACTAAAATTTTTGTTTTCATAAAGTATATATTTTACGATTATTATAATTTTGGACAATTAATAGTCTACTTGCATTTATTTTTAAGAAATCGAGCAGAATAATGTCAAGAATCAAAAATAAAATGGACGCTTTATACTATTTCCAATTCCTTTACTGCTTCGAATAATGCCAGCACATTTTCCACAGAAGTATCGTCTTGAATATTGTGTGCAGGAGCTAAAATATAGTTTCCATTCTCGCCCAACAAACCTGCAATGCGTTTCACTTCCGATTTTATATGTTCGGGAGTTCCGTTTGGTAATAGATCCTGAACACAAATTGCACCAAAGAAACCAATTTTTCCTTCAAATTTTTCCTTAATATTTTCAGCATCCATGTCTTTTGCCATAGGTTGAAGGGGGTTCATAAAATCTATTCCTAAATCGATAAACTTAGGAATAATAGTAACAATTGAACCGCAAGAATGCCACGCCAACTTAATTTTTGGATTGGCAGCACGAAAAGCTGTAAGCATTTTTCGGATACGAGGTGCAAAATATCGGTCGAACATTTCGGGGCTCATTATCAAACTTGTTTGCGAACCAAAATCATCACCAGCCCAAATCATATCCACACCACAATCAATCAGTCGAAGACCAGTTTGTGTGGCAATATCAGTAACCTTATCGAGCAAAGCATCCACATAAGGTTCTTCCAGCATCATGTCCATCAATAATTTTTCGAGACCAACCAGGTACCAAGAAATTTCGTAAATAGCACATTCCAAATCACCAATAATGCCGAAATCCTCGCCGTATTTTGCAATAGTTTCTTTGGCAAAACGGAAACGTCCGGGAGCATCCACAACCGGAAATGGATAATTTTCAATCTCGTCTACCGATTGAACATTTGCCAATGGATGAATGACAAATTCGTCGTAAAGTCCAACCTTGCGAGTTCCAAATCCCCATTCGTTGATGGTAATTCCATCTTGGCGTAAATAAGGCTGCCCATTATCTGGAAAACAAGCCGCAACACCAATGGCATCAACACCTAAACCTGTGAGCATATTGTTGAATGAAATACGGCTTCCGAGCAAAGAAGAAACAGGTTCTTCGTAAGGAACGCCTATATGTGAACTTAATCGTTTTGCTAAC
>JBBQMQ010000374.1:0-4707 GCA_038329115.1 Bacteroidales bacterium | reverse complement strand
CGAAGCCCTTGGTACAAGTCTGCGTACCTGGCTAAACGGTATTCCATGTGCCAATGTGTTGGACGATATGACAGCAACCGGATTTATTGCATTGCAAGTACATCAAATTGCCCAACCCGAACAGGTTGGAAAAACTGTTCAATGGAAAAATATCCGTATCTGTACCGAAAATCCTGCCAGTTTTGCAAAACCTGCAACAGATATTTACGAGGCAAACTGCATTGATAATACTGTTTCTACATTTGAAGCAAAACAAGGTTGGAAATTACTTTGGGATGGAAAAACTAGTGAAGGATGGCGAGGTGCCAAACTAACAACTTTCCCTACTGGCGGTTGGAAAATTGAAAACGGCTTGCTGAAAGTTTTAAAATCAGATGGCGGTGAATCGACTAATGGCGGCGATATTGTTACAGTAAAAAAATACAAAGATTTCGAGTTAAGTGCCGATTTCAAAATTACTGAAGGTGCTAATAGTGGCATTAAATATTTTGTTGATACCGAATTGAATAAAGGCGAAGGCTCTTCTATTGGATGCGAATTTCAGATTCTCGACGACCAAAACCATCCCGATGCCAAGTTGGGCGTTAAAGGCAATCGTACCATGGGTTCGCTTTACGACCTGATTCCCGCTCCTGAAAATAAAAGTGTCAGGAAAAATGAATTCAACAATGCCCGTATTGTTGTGAACGGCAATAAAGTACAGCATTATTTAAATAATAAACTTGTAGTTGAGTACGAGCGTAACACACAAATGTGGCAGGCATTGGTAAATTACAGCAAATACAGTGTGTGGCCTAATTTCGGAAATGCTGCCGAAGGGAATATCTTGTTACAAGACCATGGCAATGAAGTTTGGTTTAAAAATATAAAAATGAAAGAGTTGTAGTTATTTAGAATTACTTAAAAAGTTTGAAATGCTACCTGATTTCGAAACGACAGACTTAGCAAGGTTTAAAATTACACAATATTAAATTTCAATTACTTAATTAACCCGTAGTGTATTTAGAGCACTACGGGTTAATACATGTAAACCTTTTTGAAAATCGAAAAATATATTTCTATTCACTGTTGTCCGGTATAAATTTATAGATTCTTCACTTCGTTCAGAATGATAGGCACTTACATATATCATAAAAAGAGGGGGGTTGGTTGGCGGCAAAGCCGCCCCTCCAAAAACATAAATTGCTGATTGTCATTCTGAATGAAGTGAAGAATCTAGCTGAAAAACAAGGTATACTAAGTTTACCGAACAATAGTGATTTCTATTTTATATTCAATTTTGTTTAAGATATGATTATTCGACAAAAAAATGTATTTTTGCATTCAAATTAACTCATAATACAATATGTCGAATCACAAAAGCATTCTTATACTTTTAGCATTGATATATTGTTCTGTGTTTTACGCACAGAATGAAACCGGATTGTTATTCAAATCAACGTATATTAACAAGGACCAACGAACTTCTCTGCACTTAACTTCTAATAGTAAATTTGTATTTAACAGTTATTTTTCTCTGGAATTTTATATAAGATTACAAGAACGTGGCGACAAATTTGGCTATATCTGTAGGATTATTAATGGTGAAAATTCAAATTTTGACATTTTACTCAACAATTCTTTTGGTGAAGATCCTAATTTAAATCTTGTTGTAGGGAAAACTAATTTATTTAAACTGCCTTTAACCAATTCGCATTTTCGACTCAAAACCTGGAATCGTATTAAACTGACACTCGACAAAAATAATAAAACTTTAATTTTCAGAGTAAATGATACTATTTCAACCCTAAAATATACTTATCCTTCAAATCGGGATTTAGATGTTTGTTTCGGGATGAATCAATCTCCGCCATTTATTACATCTGATGTGGCTTCAATTATTCTTAAAAATGTGGCCGTTAGTTTTAAACCGGATGAAATAAAATACTTGTGGAAATTAAATAAACACGGTCAAAACATTGTTTATGACGATAATCATTCAAAAGAGGCCAAGGTTTTAAATCCAATATGGCTTATTGATAGTCATATACTTTGGGGAAATCATAAGCAATTAAACTTCCCATCTAAAGTTTTTACTGTTTTTGATGAAGACAAAACTCTTTATTTGATTTCAACTAATAAGATATATAAATATAACTTATTGGATGGTGTTATCACAGAGTATCGGTTTTCGCCAGCAATTCCAATTAACAGTTTATCTAATCAGTTTATTTTCAATACAAGAAAACGACAAATTGAGTATTACGATTTTGAATTCTCAAAACCAGTTATTTCTCATTTTAACTTTAGTACTAAAAGTTGGGATGTTTCCATAGTCCATAAGAACGGACCATCGTACCAACATCACAATTTATTCTATTCACCTATTGATTCAAGTGTTTTCCAAATCTTTGGATACGGGTTTCATTTGTACAGATCAGATGTTAAAAAACTGACTGCGGAGGGTAAATTGCTGTCAAAATCTTTTTTGCCCGTCATTTCTCCACGTTATCTTAGTGCTGTTGGTGTTAAAGATTCGTTATTATACATTTATGGAGGCGTAGGCAATCAGAATGGAAGGCAGGAGTTTGGAACGCAGCTCTACAATGATTTATATTGCGTTAACCTGCGCAATCTACAGGTAACAAAAAAGTGGGGTAGGGAGATAACTGATAAAAATGAAATAGCTGCCAGAACATTGGTGCTTGATTCAGCCAGTAGAAAAGGCTACGCTTTATTTTTTAATCCCACCCGTTTTTCTTCTTATTTGATATTAAATGAGATAGATTTGCAAAACCCAATTACACATTCGTTAGCCGATACAATACCTTACTATTTTCAGGATACTGAATCTGAAGCTTCCTTATTCTATTCAAAACCGCTACAAAAACTTTTTACTGTAACAATCCATAAATCTGAAAATAATTTTTTTCATTTAAATGTATATGAGATTTCGTATCCGGTATTTTCAGCGAATGATGTTCTCCAATCAGTTCATAATAAGTATTATTGGTGGTATTTAGGAATAATATTTTTATTCCTGTGCTTAATTGCATTTCTATATCTTCGTTTGAGAAACAGAAAGAAAACAAATAATGTTACATTGCAAAAAAATGTTTTAAATGATAATGATATTAAGGAACTACTGAGCCAAACATCTAATGAAACAAAAATGCCGGGAATTCATTTGCTCGGTGGTTTTCAGGTTATTGACAAAAATAATCATGATATAACAGGAGAGTTTACTCCCGTGATGAAGCAGATTTTGTCACTTATTATACTTTACACCTGCAAAGATGGAAAAGGTATTTCAAATGTAAAATTAAAAGATATTTTATGGTACGATAAATCCGAAGAAAGTGCTCGAAACAACCGAAGTGTAAATATAAGTAAAATACGATTGTTACTAAGTTCCATCTCAAATTTTGAAATATCTAACGAGAATTCCTATTGGTCAATCGAATTCAAAGATGATGCTTATTGTGATTATGTTCAGTCATTATTGTTAATCAGTGATTTACAGAAAAATAAAAATATTAACTCAGAACAGTTAATAAGTGTCCTTAGCATTATTTCATCAGGCGAATTGCTGCCAAACATTCAGGAAGATTGGATGGATAAATTCAAGTCGGGATATTCAAATTTAGTGATTGATGTATTACTTTCATTAAAGGATCACGTGAATTTGATAGAGAACCCTAAGCTACTTATTGTAATTGCAGATACGATTTTAGTGCTTGATACACTAAATGAAGATGCGATTTTATTAAAATGCAAAGCGCTTGTTAAAATTGGAAGGGTAAAAATAGCAAAAGATGTTTTCGATTCGTTTAACAAAGAATATAAGTTGTTAATGAACGAAGAATTCTCCAAATCTTTCGATAATTTTATAAAACAATAGAAATACACACCCGTTCTATTTATTTTTCCTTTTTTTCTCAACTTTCTCTGTCATTAATCTTTTATTAAGCAATAATTAATGCATAAGAGATATATTTGCAGTATCAATTTCAAAAAACCTGTAAATCTACTCTACATGCTGTCAGAAAAAATCAATTACGGTTTTGCCGCCCTTTTTTTGAGTACTCCATTATTCAGTTTAGCTCAAAAACAAAATTCTCCGAATATACTGATAATTATGACCGACCAACAACGTTGGGATGCATTACGATATTCAGGAGCTAATGATATTATCCAAACTCCAAATCTCGACAAACTCGCTCAAAGCGGAGCATACTTTTCGCAAGCCAACTCACCTTGTCCTGTTTCCGGTCCGGCACGTACAGCTATTTTAACCGGCAGATACATTGAAACAAACGGCATTCGGACGAATCAAGATTCGGATAACGAGAAAAAGTGTGATTACAAAACCTTCGACCAACTACTGGACGAAAATGGTTACACTTCGGAATATATTGGAAAATTCCATTCACCTGCTCAAATGGCAGAAACCTACTCCAATCCTCCTCAATATGGTTATACCGGTTCAAAATTAATAAAAACCTGGGAAAAATTATATCATTTTTATATCAATGAAAATGTAAAAAAACACCAACCAACTACCGGCGAATTAATTGATTTTAGCTTTTATGATGGATTGACTTACAAACCAACCCCAATCGATAAGCGCTACAAATACCTTTATCCAATTAATGGACAAGAAATAACTTCATTGAAAGCCGATCCATCGCAACCAGACCATAACGGAACACTCGATTTGAAAGCTGA
>JBBQMQ010000373.1:0-4731 GCA_038329115.1 Bacteroidales bacterium | reverse complement strand
CCGTAAACGGGGAGGCAATTATAATATTAACTATTTATTCAAAGATATAGCAGAATTGAACCAAAAATGGGATTTTCATTCTACATAAATGCTCTCTGATAATCATTTAAACAGTGCGCTATAAGCGCCTATCCCAATAATATTATTTTTCTCAAATTATACTTCAATTTTACTTGTTTTTTTTTAGTTGCAAAGCATGTTGAAACATGTTCTACAACATATAAAACATTATTTACCTATTAATCAGTATATTTACACATCCGATGTAGTGGAAATGTTGAAGAACAATCAACCTCGAGTAGAGTTTTTGTGAGGGAAAATATTAGTTTATGTTTCTTATAATATATAAATTTGCAATATCCAAAATTAAAATATTTTTAAATTTTCAAATTAAACAGTTACTTTGTTTAAAAAAATTATTCGTATAACCATTTTGGGGAATTTAATCGGCAACTTGTGTTAAATAATTATTCATGTTTAGAAAACAGATTTTAGGGTTGATGTTAGTATCGCTGCTTGTGGCTTGTACACAGCAGAAAGATCCTGTGGAGAAAAAGATTGATGCGTTGATTTCAAAAATGACATTGAAGGAAAAAATTGGTCAAATGAATCAATTAACAGGCGATGGATTATCGGTCAATATGAAAAAAGAAATTATTTCAGGGAATGTCGGATCAATTTTAAATGAAACTGACGTAACAACAACAAATAATCTTCAACAAATAGCAGTTAATAAAAGCAGATTAGGAATTCCCTTGCTATTTGCCAGAGATGTAATTCATGGATTTAAAACGATTTTCCCCATACCATTGGGACAGGCTGCAACCTGGAATCCTGAACTGGTTCAAGAAGGAGCACGTATTGCTGCAATTGAAGCTACATCTGTTGGAATCCGATGGACTTTTGCGCCCATGATAGATATTTCCCGTGACCCGCGCTGGGGACGAATTGCTGAATCATGTGGAGAAGATCCATACTTAACTTCCACGATGGGAGTAGCCATGATTAAAGGATTTCAAGGCGAAAGCTTGTCAGATCCAACTTCAATGGCTGCCTGTGCAAAACACTTTGCTGGATATGGAGCGGCTGAATCAGGAAAAGATTACAACACTACATGGATTCCTGAACTTCAATTACGTGAAGTTTATTTGCCGTCGTTTAAAGCAGCGTCCGAAGCCGGAGTTGGCAGTTTTATGTGTTCGTTTAATGACATTAATGGAGTTCCTTCTTCGGGTAACGAATTTCTGAATCGACAAATTCTACGAAAGGAATGGAAATATGATGGGTTATTGGTTAGCGATTGGGCTTCGATAGATCAAATGATTCAACATGGCGTTTGCACAGATTTGAATGATGCATCTAAAAAAGCAGTTAATGCCGGAGTAGATATGGATATGATGAGTTATGGATACAAATGCCATCTTGAAAAATTGGCGAAATCGGGAGAAGTTTCTGAAAAAATCATTGATAACGCAGTCAGAAATATACTTCGGTTGAAATTCAGATTAGGACTTTTTGAAAATCCATATACCAAAGTTACATTTGCACTACCCTTTTATACAGATTTGGCGCTACAAAAAGCTAAACAAGCTGCTATTGAAAGTGCTGTTTTGTTGAAAAATGAAAATGAAACTTTACCATTAACCGAAAAAATAAAATCTGTTGCAGTAATTGGACCATTATCCGATGCTCCGGCTGATCAAATGGGTACATGGTGTTTTGATGGCGATCCAAGCCACAGTATAACTCCTCTGGCTGCTTTACAAAAAGAATTCGGAAGTTCCATAAAAGTAATTGCTGAAAAAGGACTTTTAAATAGTCGTGATACAAATCCAATTGGAATTCAAAAAGCAGTTGCTGCAGCTCAAAAGGCTGATGTTATATTGTTCTTTGCAGGCGAAGAAGCTATTCTCTCCGGTGAAGCTCATTGTCGGGCAGATATTTGCTTACCGGGAGCACAATCCGATTTATTGACAGCTTTGAAAAAAACAGGAAAACCTGTTGTTCTAATCATTATGGCAGGTCGTCCATTAACCATTGCCAAAGAAGTAGCTCAGGCCGATGCTGTAATTTATGCTTTTCAAGGAGGAACGATGGCAGGTCCGGCATTGGCTGATTTAGTTTTTGGAAAAGCGGTTCCATCGGGCAAACTTCCGGTAACATTGCCTCGTATGGTTGGACAGGTTCCAATCTATTACGCACACAAAATGACTGGCCGCCCGGCAAAAAACATTGTTATGATTGATAATATCCCTGTGGGAGCATTTCAAACTTCACTTGGTAACTCAAGTTATCATTTAGATGCAGGAGATTGTCCATTATTTCCATTTGGATTCGGATTGTCTTATTCAACATTCAATTATTCGGATGTAAAAATATCCAGAAACACGATTTCGGAAGGTGATTCAATAACCGCGGAATGTAAAATAACAAATACAGGCAAATTTGATGCCGCCGAAGTTGCTCAACTTTATATTCGTGATCTGGTGGCTTCATTAGCGCGTCCGGTTCGAGAACTGAAAGGATTCAAAAAAATTAATCTGAAAGCGGGTGAATCAAAATCAGTTCGCTTTACAATTAAAGAAAACCAACTCGCTTACTGGAATGCTGATATGGTTAAGCGAACTGAACCCGGAGAATTTCAAGCTTGGATTTCTACAGATAGCCAAAGCGGAAAACCAATAATTTTCAAATATAAATAAATAATCATCATTAAATAAATAAATTCACTTTTAAAATTTTATCATTATGAAAAAAACTAACCGCTTTTACATTGTATTATTACTTTGTATTTCTTTGTTTTCATCTAATGCGTATGCAGTATTTGACCCGGCAGTAAATCTTGCTTTGGGAAAACCGGCAACAGCGCGCGACACATGGACTGGTGACGGAGGAGCTTATGCCCCAGCTAAGGCTGTTGATGGTATCGGTACGACATCGTGGATGTCTGCTATTGATGCTTCCAGTATAGGTTCATGGCTTTATGTTGATTTACAGAATTATTATTTGGTCAACAAAGTGGTCATTGTCTGGAGCAATTCCCGTTGGCCAAACGCAGCTTGGAAAATGCAGGTGGCTACCCAAGAGCCGGATGCTTCTGGAAATTCAAACTGGGTTGATGTTTATACTGGAAATGCCGGAACTGATGTAGTTACCGGAACGGGTACATATAATTTCTCAGCCACTCCAGGTAGGTATGTGAGAATGTTAGGAGTTACGAGATCAATGAGTTATGGTTTTCAAATTCTTGAAATGAGCATATATGCCAGTGATGTTGCAACACCAGGGAGTACAGCAACTAGTATGGCTATTTCTCCTTCTTCTAAAGCATTAATAATTAATCAACCCGCTTATCAATTTCAATCTGCAATATTTGCCGAAAATGGAGTTCCAATGAGTATAACCTATACTCCAACATGGGCAATACAAGGATCTCCTGCAGGTGCTTCTATTACAGCATCAGGTATGTTTACCGCTACTCAAACAGGAAGTTATACTGTAACATGTAATACTACTTATAATTCAGTAAATTTTAGTGCCTCAGCTACAGTAATAGTTAATCCGTTTGTCACAACTCAGAATCTGGCTTTAAATAAAACATCAACCACATCAGGTCAGACTGCCTTGAATGGAAATGATGGAAATATTACTTCTCGGTGGAGAAGTAGTGCTGCAAATCAGAAGGAGTGGTGGCAAGTTGATTTAGGTGCCGATTACGTTATTAACAACGCAACAATAAAAATGAATGGAGATGGTGGTGCCCGAGGTGCAACTTATAATATTTTAGTATCTCTTACTGGGTTAGCCGGTTCCTGGCAAACCATAGTTTCAGCAGCAACAATTCCTCCCGCTGTAGGAACAGGGATGGAAATCAACAGTCACACCTTCGCTGCTGTTCCTGCTCGTTATGTAAAATACGATGGTATTACCAGAGGAGGTTGGGACCACAATTTTGCTGAGTTTGAAGTTTATGGTACAGGTTTTTATAATGCTGCTGCGGTATCTAATTTTACTTCTGTTCTATTTAATAATGTAAATGTAAAGGCAAATGAAGAAGCTGCTTTAACGATTGGAGCTTTGGATCAAAATAATAGTCCATTTCTAAATGCCACCATTACCGGAGTAGCGGTAACAACAGGAAATGCCGCAGAAGTTACGCTCGTACAGAGGAATAGTGTTTGGTATGCAACAGGTCTTACTGTAGGAACATATACGTTAACCGCTACAGTAGTTGACAATGCAAATGCTTCAAATATTAAAACAGGTACGTCAACACTTACGGTTTTAGAGGCTCGAAGAGTAGCTACTATTAATATGGCAACAGTATTACCAAATAATGTGTATGTCGCAAACCAGCCTATCGCTCTTACTGTTTCTTGTATTGATCAATATGGAGTTACAATAACAAATCCAACTTTTGTTTGGGATATTCAGGGTACAGCAGCCGGAGCAGTTACCGGTACATATAATTATACTCCTGCTGCAAAAGGCACTTCAACAGTTATTGCAAACTTCACAACATCTGCTGGTTTGGTTCAAAGTGCAACACTTAATTTTAATGTTGTAACTGCAGCACCTAATGTGGCGTTATCAAAAACTGTTACAGCTATTTCAAATGCTACAACTCCTCAAAATGCTATTGATAATAATCTTGACGGTTGGTGCATTTTCCCGGATGTTCCTGAATCTTTAACACACACTTATGATGGTTGGGTTACTATCGACTTAGGA
>JBBQMQ010000372.1:0-4740 GCA_038329115.1 Bacteroidales bacterium | reverse complement strand
AAAATGACTGGCTTTTGGTTAGAACATTGCCAGGCATGTTCGCTACCCGAAATTGCCAATGTTTTTAATCGTACCAATATTCAGTATGATTTTGTTACAGGTTATCTTCAAGATGAAGAGGCATGGTGTGAAATTGAAGCTTGGACGCAAGCTGCAAAGGTTACAGTGGCAATGCGCAACAATAGAATGGGAATTTTGGGGCATTATTACTCTGGCATGTTGGATGTATATACCGATTTAACCAAACAATCATCCGTATTTGGCACCCATTTCGAATTATTAGAAATGTGTGAATTGAAAAAATACCGCGATGAAATTATTGATGCTGAAGTTCAGACTAAAATACAAGAGTTCAATACAGCTTTTGATGTAGCACCTGAGTGCGAACAATTTGAAATTGACCGTGCAGCCCGAACTTCATTGGCTTTAGATAAATTGGTAAAAAATAGAAATCTGAACTCAATGGCTTACTATTACGAAGGCGAGTCGGGGAATGATTATGAGAATATCGTTACATCAATTATTGCTGGAAATACATTGTTGACCGGTAGAAATATTCCAGTAGCAGGCGAATGTGAAGTAAAGAATGCCCAAGCTATGAAAATAATGGCTGAGTTTGGAGCAGGTGGTTCATTCTCTGAGTTCTATTTGATGGATTTTAAAGATGACGTGGTCATGCTTGGACATGATGGACCTGCCCATTTTGCCATTGCCGAAGGAGCTGTCAAATTAGTTCCACTTCCAATTTATCATGGTAAACCTGGTAAAGGGTTGTCTATCCAGATGTCAGTGAGACACGGTCAAGTAACTTTATTGTCGGTGGTTGAAGGTAAAGATGGAGTTTTTCTGCTCGTAGCCGAAGGTGAATCTGTCTCTGGACCTATTCTTGAAATAGGGAATACGAATAGCCGATATCGTTTCAACATCGGTGCAAAAAAGTTTGTCAATGAATGGTCGAAACAAGGACCTGCTCACCATTGTGCTATTGGCGTTGGGCATATTGCAAATAAAATTGAAAAATTAGCATTTTTGCTAAATATACCAATTGTGGTAATTTGCTAAAAAATATTGTATTGACTATTTATCGAACAAACATACAAACACAAGTATTAATATTAAAAAATTAATTATCATGACTTTATCAAAATGTAAAATAATTATTATTTTATTGTCCTTGTTGCCATTAGGCTACTATTCCTTAAAGGCGCAGGAGTCCATTTCAAAACAAGAAATAAAAGCTATTTCGACCAAGGTTGCCGATTGGCAAATTAAAGAATTGAATGAGAATCCGAATGCAAGAAGAGATACTCGTGGTTGGATTGCTGGTGCTTTGTATGTAGGTATGTTCGATTGGGCAGAACTAAGTGGTGATGCAAAGTATGAGTACTGGCTCAGAAAAATATTTGAAGAGCAATTTTGGCAAGTAGGCGACAGAATGCATCATGCTGATTATTTATGTGTTGCGCAAACCTATCTCGATTTCTATTCAAAGCACAAAGAAGAAAAAATGATTATCCCAACGCTGGCTCGTGTCGATTGGGTATTGAAAAATCCTTCTACGGAAGGCATGGAATTTTATGTAAAAGGTAAGTTGTTTGATGAGCGCTGGACTTGGTGCGATGCGCTTTTTATGGCACCAAGCGTTTATTCAAGACTTTATGCCATAACTGGAAAAGAAAAATATATGAAATTTGCTGATAAAGAATTTAAGGCAACTTATAAACAACTTTATGATAAAGAGGAACACCTTTTTTATCGTGACAATAGATTTCCAGAAAAAAGAGAAGCGAATGGAGCTAAGGTATTTTGGGGGCGCGGGAACGGTTGGGTTATTGCTGGTTTGGCAGAGATTATAAAAACCTTACCCGAAAAAGATAAAAAGTATCGCCCCTATTATGTTGCATTATTTAAAGAAATGAGTGAAAAACTCGCTACTTTACAAGGCGAGAATGGTTTTTGGCATGCTAGTTTGTTAGATCCTCAGAGTTTTCCGGATCCTGAAACAAGTGCTACTGGATTTAATATCTATGGCTTGGCTTATGGCATTAATCAAGGTTATTTGCCAAAAGAAAAATATTTGCCTATCGTTTTAAAAGGTTGGAAAGCGTTGTGCACCACAGTAAAAGCCGATGGTAAACTTGGTTGGGTGCAACCAGTTGGCGATAGTCCACGAAAAGTATCGAGCGAAACCACCGAACTATATGGTGTTGGGGCATTCTTAATGTCTGCAAGCGAGGTTTATAAGTTAGCAAAATAAATTAAAATGTTGATACCTTCCGAGTCCACTTCAATAATTAAAAGAGTCTTCATAAAAAGCTTCCTATTTTTTCGAAAACACATGAAAAGATCACTCTTATTTCTACTAATTTATTTATCTATTAGTATTCATTCGCAAACCGATTTCAGAACAACACTGCCAATTCCTTTTGAAGGTTCTATGGTTGGTATTTCACTCAATCCAATGTCGGAAGCTGATGTAAAAAAGAACATTCGTGAAATGATAACAAAGAATCTGACTTATGCTGAAAATCAATATAAATCAGGAGGTTATTTCGGAAACGGACAAAGTGTTGAGCATGGTGCTCGTACAAATTCTGATTACGCATTTGTTTACGCATTTATTTACAAAAAATGTAAGGATCAAGTTTTGCCGAACGGTTTGTCGTTTGAAACGGTGAAACAACATGCATTGGGGGCAATCAGATATTCCTATAAAACTCACAAAGCCAATCAAACCCTGCTTTGTACTGATAATATTTATTGGGGTCTTGTTTGGGAGTCATCTTTGTGGAGTACTTCTACTGCCTATGCAGCTTGGTTAATGTGGGACGATTTAACTGCGGATGATAAGGCAGCAATAAAAAAAATGGTTATGGCGGAAGCAAACCTTAAATTATCAACACCTATCCCGACTGCTATAAATAATGATACTAAAGCAGAAGAGAACGGTTGGGATACCAATATATTAGCTATGGCTGCTGCGTTGTTTCCCGAAGAAAAAAATGCAAAAGCATGGACTTATCTTTGCCAGCAATATGCAATGAATAGTTACAGTGTAGGTTCTGATTTGTACAATTACAATGTGGTTGATGGCAAAAGTGTTCGCGATTGGTATATTGGAAGTAATCTTTTTCCCGATTATTCGCTCGAAAACCATTACTTTTTCCATACTTCTTATCTCAATATACCTATACAGGAATTGTCAGAATCACTTTTGGCATACAAAGCAGTTCAAAGTCAAACAGCACCAGTTTTCCCTATTCCTAATGCATTGAAACACAATGTAAAAAATGTATGGAACTCGCTGTTGAAAGAGCTAATTCTTCCGGATGGAATTATGGCCATGCCAAATGGTAATGACTGGTCGATGTATCTTTACGATGAACTCAGTTCGTACTCGGCTTTGGCTTGTATTTACCGTGATCCAGATGCATTGATGCTCGAAAGTATGATATTACAATGGGCTAAAATCCGTCAGGCAACTACTTCTGATGGCGCATTTATGCTCAATCCGGATGTGGGCGAAAGACGCATGGGAGTAACAGCTCGTAGGCTGGTTTTTGCACATTTATATCACGATTATTTTCCAACAAGTGATATGACACCTACTAAATGGAGTGATTTTAATAAGCAACACGAAACAACCAAACTTCTACCTTATAGCGGAATTATCCGCGAGAATAGCGACAGCCGTTACACTACTTTTTCGTGGTTTCAGTCGGTAGATGGCAAAAGTTATAAATCTTATATGGGAATGGTTTCGCCAAATTCGCCAAATTACAGCAATATTATTTTTCCGTTTAAGGTTGCCAATACAGGTAATTTTACTGGTTATGTGGATGTTATTGGGCATACCCGAAATGCTTCGTTGGTTTCTAATTCCTTTGCCATGTATCCTAAAAGTTTTGCTACTACCGGGAAACTCAACGTAACAGGAAGTAGTTTGACTAAAAGTCTGTCATTCTATTCAACGCCCGGAAATGCAGTTATTTATCACGAAGACAATCTCGCTCTTGTAATCGGAACTCTAGCAAAAGATGGTGGTTTAATGCTTGGTATCACCACCGATGTATTGACAAAACTTTCACGGACTTTGTATTCTCAGGATGGTAGTGTCTCAACCAATGGTGATACAATGAGAACATTTTCAGGGAATTGGGTGAATATTGATAATGTCTTAGGAATGGTAGTGAATGGCGGCAATGGCATTGCTTTTGGTGAAAAAGAACTGAATACTTCGGTTTATGTCTCAAAATTGTACGGTTCATATTCCACTATTGGTCAAGCTTTTTCCGCAGGTGATGTAATTCTATCACGTTCCGTAATTGTGTATTCTAAAGTCAATGCTGAGACTACTAAAGCATTGGCTGCAAAAGAAAAATGCCCTGTCGTTGCTACTGGTTGGAAAGCAACTGCTGCCGAAGATCCGAATGGGAAGCGTTATTTATTAATATCAAATTTCCGAGGAACTGCTTCCGCAGATTTAACTTTAACTTATCCCGAAGGTGCTCCTGTATTCGATAGAATAACAACAGTAAATTCCAATGCCGGAACTGCAAAATTCAGCAACGCTACTAATACTTCTATGGCTAATGAATTGTCAGACATCCAATAGCCTCGTAGTTTAAACCGCAACAGTTTCATAAATCAGGGTCAAATTTGTGTATGGAAATATGGTTTTGGTATCATTAAGAAAGACACAAAGTTTTTTCACCGCTTCGTTTGCTCGTGGGGTTGAAA
>JBBQMQ010000371.1:0-4745 GCA_038329115.1 Bacteroidales bacterium | reverse complement strand
CGGACTGCACTCGTTGGTGTAAATTTCAGAACAGAATTAAATTGTACTCTTAAAATTTCAAAGTTGCAATTGGCTTTTGTTTTTTCATTGAAGACCAGAAATGCTATTTTTTGCGGGAAAGTTATACTATCCTGCCGGGTGTAATTTTCATAGTTTGTCTGCAATTGATAGGTACTGTTTTTGGCTTTTAATGAAACCAGTTTGATTGTATTATCAGCCGATATTTCAGTACTTTGCAGCATATTTGCATGTTGATATTCAATTCTGTTTTGTTCAGTGAGTGTACAACTGTCAGCCACTATCCGGTCGCTTCCAATACAGAAGAATTGCCCGAAAAGTAACGCCTGCAGGCTGTTGAAATCAACATTTACACCAAAACGCTTTGAAAAATATGCATAATCCAGCGCATAATACCGGTTATTCATTTTATCATACACATGCAGACTGTCTCTGGTCAGTTCGGCTTTGAACAGTTCAATACCCATAAAGGGTTGAATGGAAAGATAAATTGCCGAATCTTTCTTTATTTTGCACGTAGCCGATACATTCACCTTGCGTTCGCCCATTTCCAGTGCCACTGACATTTTACTCACGTTTGCTGTTGTGAACTGAGGTTGTGCCTGCTGCACTTTTGCAATCAGCGCAGCAACAGGATTTGTTTTCTTTTCAGAAACTGTCAGTGTTTTTGTGGTTTTGCACGAGGCAAAAACAAGCACTACAAAAATAATATAAATTTTATACTTCATAATTTGTTTGATTAAAAAGACTGTATATTTAAAAATCCTATCATTGATTGCTCCTAACTAACAACCTTTTTGAACGGGGATTTTTGAATGCAAAATATAAATCTTCGATTTGATTAATAGTTCGATTTGATTTTCTGTAAATTGACAAACTTGTTCTTAAAGTCCCCCTTTAGGAGGATTTAGGGGGCTTATATTAACTATCATTTCCGTTCCCAGCCTTTGTTTTTGATTTTTTGTTTCAATTCTTCGGTCTTATTTCCCCCATCATAGGACCGTTGCCACATATCCAGAGCTTTAGCATCATCCTTTTTATCATCCTTGCTGTTCATCCACAAAATATCGCCGTAATGTTCCATAATAATTCCCGGATCAACTTCTTTCGTCAGATTGTCAATAGCCCGTTCGATATAGAACTTGGCCAGTGAATAATTCCCTTCCTGATACAAAATCCAGGCATACGTATCCAGATAGGTGCTGTTTTTAGGTTCCAGTTCCACCGTTTTGGCACTCATCCGTTCGGCTTTTTTCAATTCCGATTTTTCTAACGAAAGATAATAAGCATAATTATTCATCACCATGATGTTTTTCGGATTGGCTGCCAGCGAATTCTCGTAATTTGCAAACGCCGAATCTTTCTTTTCAGTTTTGAAATAAATATCCGCTATTTGTGCATAGAAATCACTTTTCATACTCGGTTGATCGGGAGCAATAAAAGGTAGTCCGGTTTTGTAAGTTGTCAAAGCCGCTTGATAATCGGTCAATTGAACTTGTGCAATTCCTTTATAGAAATACCACACCGGAAGTTTCGGCAGGTTTTCAATGGCGCGGTTGGTAACCACCAGCAATTGTTTGAAATTCTGATCGGCAAGCGTTAATTGAATGAGCTGCAACCACGCCAGATTGTTTTTCGGATTAATAGTCAGCATAGTTTCCACCTCCGAAATGGCTTCCGGAGTTCGTTTCCTGAATTGCAGATACACTGCATAATAGCCATGCACTTGTTCATCGAGAGGATAACGGTCTACCAGCAATTTGAATAACGATTCAGTTTCAGCCAGTTTTGTTGAATCGCGAACCATTTTCTCGACATATTTCCCCAAAACCGTCATTTTGGTATCCACATCCAATTCATCGTTTTTCAATGCACTGACAATTGATTCCATTGCCTTTGCCGGTTGGTTTACACTGTTGTAATATTCCGAGAGTGAAATATACAGAAATGGATTTTGTGGATCGGTTTTCAATACTTCCTGATAAATTTCAAAGGCTTTTTCAGGCATGTTTTGTTGCAGGTAAAAGTCACCTCTGCGTATGCGGTAAAATGCTTCCTGTGGATATTTTTTAATCAGTTTGTCAAATTCCACTTCTGCATCCTTTGGTCTTTTTAATTGCCAGTACAAATTGACTTTCTCAAACGTGATATCAGGATTAATACCACTCAAACTCTCAAGTTTATCAAAGGCGGCAATGGCTTTTTCGTATTGTTTGGTTTGTTTGTAAAGTGAGGACAGAACCGAGTAAATATCCTGTTTGTCGGGATAATAGGTTTTTATCTGATTGGCAACTTTGATGGCATTGTCCAATTCATTTAGCTGTGAGTAAAACGAAATCAACTGAACGGAATACCACCAGTTTTGAGGTTGTAGCCTGACAGCATTGACAAGATGTCGCTTTGCATCATCGCTGAGCCCGATAATTGAATATAAAATTCCGAGTTCCGATTGAACGCCTGCATCCAGCGAGTCCAACTCTTCACACAACCTGAATGTTTCCATCGCCTGGTCGTATTGTTTGTTATCCTTTTGTTTCAGTCCATCGTAGTAATAATACAAAAACTGCCGTTGAACCGAATCATTGAGATGATGTTCGGGTTTAAGCACATGGCTGACTGGCTTAGTCGCAACACATGAGCTGAGAATGAGTATAGAAAGTAAAAACAGATATTGTAAGCTACGCATATTTTTCATTATTCTAATTATCACAATCGATAATTAATCACCGGTCAGTGTTTTCCGGTATGTCCGAATCCTCCGGCACCACGATCGGTTTCTCCGAGTTCGGAAACTTCAACCCATTCTGCCTGAGCATGTTGAGCAATAACCATTTGGCAAATCCGTTCTCCATCGGTTATAACAAAATCTTCGGAAGAAAGATTTACCAAAATAATACATATTTCACCCCGGTAATCAGCATCAATTGTTCCAGGAGAGTTGAGCACGGTAATTCCTTTTTTTATAGCCAAACCACTTCGGGGTCGAATTTGTGCTTCGTAACCTGCCGGAAGTTCGATAAATAAACCGGTTGGTATCAATTTTCGTTCCAAAGGTTTCAATGTGATTGATTCGTCAATATTAGCACGTAAATCCATGCCTGCCGAATAAGATGTGGCGTATTCAGGGAGTGAATGTTTTGATTTGTTTACAATGTTGATTACCATGTACTTCTTGTTTATAAATTCAACGTTTTACGATCAACTGTTAACACAGTTTGAGCCTAGCTACAAAAATACAATTTTTATCGTTAAACGCATTTACAATTTCCGAAAAATATGATTTTTTCAGTCCCATTTTATTTCTTAGTATTTTGACTACCGAATGGAGACTCTCTTTATTTCAGATTCGCGGGGATAAATCACCTGTTTGTACGGTTTAAAAATGGGCAAATTTTTTATTTCGGTTCGTATTGAAACCGGTTAAACCTTTTTAGGGAAAAGGTTGTTGCAATGATATAAAATCAATTAAATTTGTACCGGTATTTTTAAAAATAAAACTATGTCCAAAATAAATGAGCCTTTTTCAATCAAGGGAGTTACTCTTAAAAACAGAATCGGCATGTCACCGATGTGCCAGTATTCATCGGTAAATGGATTTGCAAACGATTGGCATTTTGTGCATTATGGAACCAGAGCCATTGGTGGTGTGGGGTTGATTATGGTAGAAGCAACCGCCGTGGCTGCCGAAGGACGCATTACGCCGTTCGATTTAGGATTGTGGAATGATACGCAGATAGTAGGTTTGCAGAAAATCACCAATTTTGTTCACCAGCACGGTTCTGTTGCAGGTATTCAGATTGCACATGCCGGACGAAAAGCATCGCACGACGCACCGTCGAAAGGAGGCAAACAACTTTCCATGCAGGATGGTGGATGGGCAACCGTTGCACCTTCGTCTATTCCATTCGACCCGACCGAACTTGCCCCAGATGAGTTGGACAAAACGGAAATACAAGTGCTTGTCGAACAATTTAAAGCCACGGCATTGCGTGCCAGACAAGCCGGGTTCAAAGTGGTGGAAATACATGCAGCACACGGTTATCTGATTCATGAATTTTATTCGCCGCTGACTAATAAACGGTCGGATGAATATGGTGGAAGTTTTGAAAACCGCATTCGCTTTTTGTTGGAAATTGTAGCGGCAGTTCAAACGGTTTGGCCGGAAGAGTATCCGATATTTGTTCGTATTTCGGCTTCAGATTGGATGGAAGGCGGTTGGGAATTAGCCGATTCTGTAGAGTTTAGTAAAGTGCTGAAAGAAAAAGGAGTTGATTTAATTGATTGTTCTTCAGGTGGCAACAGCATCTCGCAGAAAATTCAGGTTGGCCCCGGGTATCAGGTTCCTTTTTCAGAAGCGATTCGTCAGACCGGCATACTTACTGCAGCCGTTGGAATGATTACTTCCATGGAACAGATTGCTGAAATTTTGGAAAGCGGAAAAGCCGATATGGTGTTTCTGGCTCGGGAATTACTACGGAATCCTTATTTTGCACTGAAACCGGACGATGCCACATGGCCGATTCAGTATCAGCGAGCAAAGTAAGAAATAGATAAGAGTTTATATCAAAAGAGAACAGAACGCAAATTATACAAATAGGCACTTATTTTAAATTTCATTCCATTATCTTTTTAAGCAAAATAGTGTATAATGACTCTTTATCTCATAGTTGTTTGACTAAATAAAATATTTTTTAGAAATTATATGATAACCCAATTCCCGAATTTGT
>JBBQMQ010000370.1:0-4754 GCA_038329115.1 Bacteroidales bacterium | reverse complement strand
TCAATATATTATCTACAATAATAGAACTCTTTTTATACTACTAAATCACCTCCTTTTCTACTCTATACTTGTTAATATAATTGTGTATAAAGAGTAGATTTGGGGGTTTGGGGGTCATAACGTTAAATTTGAGAACTATTTTCTAAATTTTATTAGTTTCTAATCAACTCATTTTATTCAACTTGACCGAAAGGGATAAGCAGTTTAGTTTAAATACAATGTTTATTCTTTGTGCAATTTGCTTTATTTTATTTTTGCAAAGGTAGAAAATAATTTGCTTTGAAAATTTGTTTTATATGTTTGGGCAGAGTTTACTTATAAGAAATACATTTTAAGTCCCCTATCGGGGGATTTAGGGGGCTTTTTACAGATTCGCAGCCATCCATTTGTGCAAAACTTCAGTTGTTTTTCCGCTGCGGCGGGCATAATCGGCAAACTGATTTTCATCGATTTTGCCAATCATAAAATATTTCGATTGCGGATGTGCAAAATATAATCCGCACACCGAGGCATTCGGAAACATGGCACCGTTTTCGGTAAGTTGAATGCCAATTTCATCGAATTTCAGTAGCGGTTCTAATCCGAAAATAATGGATTGGTCGGGCAAAGAAGGATATCCAACTGCGGGACGAATGCCGCTGTATTGCGTTTTAAGCATTTCTTTTATCGACAAATTTTCGTCAGGCGCGTAGCCCCAGTATTCCTTGCGCACTTTCCAGTGAAGCCATTCGGCTGCTGCTTCTGCAAGCCGATCCGACAAGGTTTTTACCAAAATGGAGTCGTAAACATCATCCTCTTTATCAAAGGTTGCGGCAAATGCTTCTACGCCTGCAACTGTTGTTGCAAATGCTCCAATATAATCGTTTTCTTCAGCCACAAAATCAGCCAGAGAATAGCAGAATCCGTCGGTGGAAGGATGTTGCTGGCGAAGCGTCGGAACTACAATCGTATTGTTATTATCCTGAATATAAATATCGTCATCCTTTGCAAATCCGGGAAAAATTCCAAACGACGCATTAATTTTTAAAATTTTTTCGTCCAGAAACCGTCGCAGCATTTCCTGCGCGTCTTTGAATAATTTTAGTGCTTCTTCGGCTTTCCGACGGTCGGCTTCGGTGAAATTCTGTAACCAGGAAACTTTGCACGAAAGGCAATCGTGAACCGTTTCAATTCCTTCGTATTTACCGGACATGCGCCATGCCAGAAAGAAAAAAGTCCAGTCGATAAATGGAACAATTTCGCGCAAGTCAATATCAGTCAGTTGAATTAACCCAAGAGTGGTTGGTTTTACAGGCATGTAGCTCATTTGAAAAGTTTGAAAGGTTTGTTGTTTGAAAGGTTTGATTTTTAAAACCATTAAAACGCAAAATTACATCAAAAAGTTGTAAATTTGCATTTTATAAATTCATTCAAATATAATACGGATATGAAACACGTCTTATTTGCCCTTTCATTGCTGCTGGTAACTTTTGCTTCAGCTCAAACAAACACGAAAATAAAACCATCAAACCTAGCTCTGGAGTTGACAACTTTTGACACGATTAAATTGCTTCAGCCGGACACACTCAGCGGAAAACCGCTTATGCAGGCCATCTCGCGCCGTAAATCGGACAGAGAATTTGCTTCGCGCAATCTTTCACTCAAACATTTGTCTGAAATTCTCTGGGTGGCAAACGGAATTAACCGTGCAAACGGGAAACGTACTGTTCCTTCGTCCATGGCACTTTATCCGTTGCAAACGTATGCCGTGCTGGCGAATGGAATTTATTTCTACAATCCACAAAAACATCAATTGGAACCGCTTGTAAAAGGCGATTTTCGTAATTTGGCAGGAAAACAAACCTATGTGGATATAGCTCCGCTCAATTTGCTTTTTATTGCCAAAGCGAAGGATGTAAATGATAATTTTAGAGGTGCAATAATGGATTCAGGTTATTGCGGTCAAAACGTTTACCTGTATTGCGCTTCGGAAGGATTGAAATGTGTGGTTCGTGCAGGTGCTAAGGAAGTTGAACTGCTTAAAGCCATGAATCTGGACTCGAATTATAAATTCATTTTGGCTCAAACAGTAGGATATTAAGGATTTACGATTTAATCATTTACGATTTACAATTGAAAAAACCGGTTTTGAGAGATTATTGCTCAAAATCGGTTTTTAGTAGGAATAGACTTTCTATAAGCTTGGAATGCTCATGCCGTTAATTTTCCGGTACAAATCCAATGCATAAATATCGGTCATGCCGGAAATATAATCCAGAACTGCCATAATTTTTCCATAAACAGTTGGAGCATTGGTTTCATATTGTTCGGGAATGCGCATCAACAATTGTTCGGAATATGCTTTTTTAGGATTCAAAACTGCCGTAACCAAATGCTCAAGCAACGTTAGAATGATTTTGTAGCCAGCCAGTTCAATATCCAGCACTTCAGACGAGCGGTATATTTTTGCAATTGCCATTTTTTCGCATTTTCTATAGGCCTCAGATGAATGCTGCGGCAATTGCTTGATAAGCGACGAAGCGAAAGTTCCATTTAGAATTTCCGTTTCATGTTGGGCAAAAACGGCAGAACACTCGTCAATCAATTGTCCGATGACTGATGACCGAAGATAGGCAATTTGCTCATTTACATCGGCTACCATATTCATAGTTTCCAATCTGCGTGCTCTTCTTTCGTCATTAAAAAATCCCAAAAACAAATTTATTGTTTCGTCAGAAGTCAGAATTTTCAGCTTATGTGCATCCTCAATGTCCATAATCTGATAACAAATATCGTCGGCTGCTTCCACCAGATAAACCAATGGATGACGGGCAAAACGATTTTCATTTTCAGGATGAGGTGGTATTCCAAGTTCAGTTGAAATTTTTTCAAAATCAACTTTCTCTGAATCAAAAAACCCGAATTTTTGTTTTTTTGGATCGGAAAATACAGAAGCGTATGGATATTTCACCACCGAAGCCAGTGTGCTGTAAGTCAAAACAAAACCACCCGGACGACGACCGTTAAACTGATGTGTCAATAACCGGAATGCATTGGCATTTCCTTCAAAGCAGGTGCAGTCTTTCCATTCTTCGGCAGTCATCTCCGTTTTTAAATTCAGCCCGTTTCCTTCCGAAAAAAACGTTGCAATTGCTTTTTCGCCCGAATGCCCGAAAGGAGGATTTCCCAAATCGTGAGCCAGACAAGCAGCGGAAACAATAGAACCTATTTCTTCAAAATAGTGAGTTTCAACATTTCTGTTTTTCAACCGGTGAGCTACATTCACACCCAGCGAACGCCCTACAGAAGCAACTTCCAAGCTGTGAGTAAGTCGGTTATGAACAAATACACTTCCCGGAAGTGGAAAAACCTGCGTTTTGTTTTGAAGTCGGCGAAAAGGTGCAGAAAAAATCAAACGGTCATAGTCGCGTTGAAATTCGCTGCGATCATCGTCCCGTTTTTTGTAATAATCTTCCTGTCCGAAGCGTTTGGTTGATAAAAGTTGATTCCAGTTCATTTTATAAGTTCAACTAATTAGGCATATGGTATTTTTTCAATTCACTTCTTAATTCTTTGCATTTATTATCAGTAACACGATCCATCCAACGCCAAAAGTTAACGCCATGATTCATCTCTTTGGTATGACAAAGTTCATGAAGTAAAACATAATCAATTAGATGAGCAGGAAGTAACATCAAATATAGGGATAAATTAATGCTTTGCGCTCTTGAGCAACTACCCCAACGGGTTTTGCTGGATTGTATTTTGACATCAGAGTATTCAAACCCATGTTTTTCAGCCAATTGTTTTGTCCGGTTTGGCAAAAGCCGTTTTGCTTCTTTTCGTAGGAAATAACTGATTCCGTTCCAGAAAAACTCCTGCGTTGCCGGTGCCAGACAATCAGTATTAACAGGGAATTCAATGCTTAATATGCTGTCCTTTAATGAAAAATAAATGTTTTTACGCTGAATGGGCTTTGCTTCAACTGCAAAAGTGAGCGTTTGTAAGTGCGAATTCTCATCAATAATAATATTTCGTTTTTGCAATCCTTTTTCCAGCTTTTCCTTTTTTTGAATAAGTTTGGCACGAATGGAATTGATGAATTTCATTGCTTCATTTTCGGTTGCGCGAGGTGGCAAGGTTACCTTTAACCCCGAACTTAAAATCCTCACACGAATATGTTTTGAGCGTTCATTCCGAACGAATTCTATTGTGCCTAACTCGGCGTCTGAATGCATAAAATCTAAAAAAAGAGATTGGAAAATTTCTTGAACAGTACAAAGGTACATTTTTTTTGGGCAAAAAATGGGAGTTTATTGCCTGAAACGAATAACTTTGCACAAAATTTACGGAAAATGATAAAAGCAAAAAATATCCATAAAAGTTTTGGTGATTTGGAAGTTCTCAAAGGAGTTGATTTGAAAATAACCAAAGGAGAAATTGTTTCGATTGTAGGGCCAAGTGGAGCCGGAAAAACCACATTGCTTCAGATTTTGGGAACGCTTGACAAGCCAAATGCAGGTGAAGTATTGGTTAATGATATTGATTTTAGTAAATTAGGCGAAAAAGAGTTAGCTGCTTTCCGCAACAAACATATTGGTTTTATTTTTCAGTTTCATCAATTGTTGCCAGAATTTACTGCGCTCGAAAATGTGATGATGCCTGCCTTAATAGGCCGAAAAGATAATAAGAACACGACTCAGAAAGCGAAGGAATTACTTACATTTCTTCAGCTTGGCGAACGCATGGAACACAAGCCAAACGAACTTTCGGGT
>JBBQMQ010000369.1:0-4758 GCA_038329115.1 Bacteroidales bacterium | reverse complement strand
TATGAAATTAATATTACAAATAACAACTCGATTTGTCATGTTACTGAAGGAAAATATATAAACTGAAAATTATTTTTATAAAATCAAATTCATTTTTGTAAATATATCAAATTTATTGATATTTTTGTATTCGATAATAATTATTCAAAACAGTTGTATGGTTTTTCCGAGATTTCTTCAGAAATTAGTCGTTTTTTATCGGGATGGCTTTAGCAATATGACTATCGGTAAATCACTGTGGGTTATTGTTTTGATCAAATTATTTATCATGTTTGTAGTTCTGAGGATCTTCTTTTTCCCCAATTATCTGAAAACAAATTTTCCTGATGACAAAAGCAGAGCAAATCACGTTCGGCATGAATTAATCGAAAAATCGCATTAACATTTCACTTTAACAATTAAATACTTGAAAAAATTATGAATCTAATGGATGCATCATTAGTGGATTGGTCGAGGGCGCAATTTGCCATGACCTCCATGTACCACTGGCTTTTTGTGCCTCTTACATTGGGATTGGGCGTTATCATGTCGATAATGGAAACGTTGTATGTCAGAACCGGCAAGGAAGAATGGAAGAAAGCTGCCAAATTTTGGATGACGCTTTTCGGAGTTAATTTTGCCATTGGGGTTGCTACCGGAATCATTCTGGAATTTGAATTCGGGACTAACTGGTCGAATTACAGCTGGTTTGTAGGCGATATTTTTGGTGCACCGCTTGCCATCGAAGCTATTCTGGCATTTTTTATGGAAGCCACTTTTATTTCTATCATGTTTTTCGGTTGGAATAAAGTCAGTAAAAAATTCCATTTAGCCTCAACCTGGCTCACCATTACCGGAGCAACTCTTTCTGCTCTCTGGATTCTGGTTGCTAATGCATGGATGCAGTATCCGGTTGGTATGGAATTTAATCCGGACACTGTTCGAAATGAAATGATTGACTTCTGGAGTATTTTAGGTTCTCCGGTAGCTCTGAACAAGTTTTTCCACACAGTTTTGTCCGGTTGGGTTTTGGGTGGTTTATTTGTTACAGGTGTAAGTGCCTGGTATTTATTGAAGAAACGCGATGTTGATTTTGCGTTGAGAAGCATGAAAGTGGGTGCAATTTTCGGATTAGTCTCTACCCTGTTGGTGGCTGTTACCGGCGATGGTTCAGCGTATGTAGTGACTCAACATCAACCTATGAAATTAGCTGCCATGGAAGGTCTTTATAAAGGAAAATCAGGTGCCGGTTTAATTGCTTTCGGGGTTTTAAATCCTGAAAAAAAGGCTTACAATGATAGTATTGATCCATTTCTTTTCAAAGTAGAAATTCCATATATGCTGTCCTTGCTTGGTTACAGAGATGTAAATGCTTTTGTGCCCGGAATTGACAATATAATCGAAGGTGGTTATGAAACCAAAAATGGAATTGCTTTGTCGTTTACTGAAAAACAAATTCGTGGCAGGGCTGCCATTCAGGCATTAAGCAATTATCAGAAGTCCGTGGCAGCAAAAGATACTACTGCTGCAAAAATTCATAAAGCTGCATTGAAACAAAATTACGCACAATTCGGGTATGGTTATATTGATAAAGCCAACCAAATGATTCCGCACGTTCCCACCGTTTTCTATTCGTTTCACGTAATGGTACTGTTGGGAATGTATTTTATTCTGCTGTTTGCAGTACTGCTTTTCTTTGTCAATAACGGTAAAATAGAAAAAACTAATTGGCTGTTATCAATAAGTTTATGGAGCATTCCATTGGGATACATAGCCGGCGAATTGGGTTGGGCTGTAGCAGAAGTTGGTCGTCAACCGTGGGCTATTCAGGATGTTTTACCTTTAAGTGCTGCTATATCCAACATTTCAACTTATTCTGTAAAAATCACGTTCTTCCTGTTCCTGATTCTTTTTTCTGCTTTACTGGTTGCCGAAATACGGATTATGTTAAAACAAATCAAAAAAGGACCGGAAAATATTTAAATTTAGTTCAAAAAATTTGATGTTTGAAAGGTTCGATTTGTAAATCTCTCAACATCAAACTTTCAAACTTTCAAATTTTCAAACGTTTAAAATAAAATATTATGATAACATATTCATTTTTACAACACTATTGGTGGTTTTTAATTTCGCTGTTGGGCGGCATTCTGGCATTTTTACTCTTTGTTCAGGGCGGTCAATCTATGTTATTTTCATTATCGAAAACAGAAGATGAAAAACGGTTGCTGGTTAATGCCTTGGGACGTAAATGGGAATTTACGTTTACCACGCTTGTAACTTTCGGCGGCGCATTTTTTGCTTCCTTCCCGTTATTTTATTCCACCAGTTTTGGCGGTGCTTACTGGGTTTGGATGGCTATTTTGTTTAGTTTTATCATTCAGGCCGTTTCGTACGAATTCCAGTCGAAACCCGGAAATGTATACGGTGCAACTACTTATCGCTCTTTTTTGTTTATCAACGGTTTATTGGGAACTTTCCTCATTGGCGTTGCCATAGCAACTTTCTTTACCGGTTCAGATTTTATTGTGAATAAAGGCAATATCACAAACCAATTGGCTCCGGTTATCAGCTCATGGGGAAACGAATGGCACGGATTAGATGCTTTATTTACTGTGCGCAACCTGACATTAGGAATTGCCGTTTTCTTTCTGGCACGTTCACTGGCGTTGTTGTTTTTCGTAAATCGCTTAAACAACGAAGTTTTGGAAGCGCGTTCGCGGAAATTTCTTTGGTACAACGCCATTCCGTTTGTGGTTTTCTTCCTGATTTTCGTAATATGGACATTATTTTCCGAAGGATTTACAGTTGATCCTGTTACCGGTGTGGTATCCATGGAAAAATACAAATACTTCACTAATTTTATCGAAATGCCTGTGGTACTGGTATTATTCCTGTTGGGTGTTGTGGCTGTATTGGCTGGCGTAATCGGAACATGGATTACACCAAAGTTTAAATCAGGAATCTGGTTTGCAGGTGTTGGAACAGTGGTGACAGTTTGCAGTTTATTGCTGACCGCCGGATACAATAACACGGCATATTATCCTGCCACGCCCAATCTTCAAAGTTCGCTGACCATTTTCAATTCGTCATCAAGTTTCTTTACACTCAAAGCCATGTCAATTGTATCGTTGTTTATTCCGGTAGTGTTGATTTATATCATTATCGCCTGGCGCGCCATGGAAAAGAAACGTATTGATATTGAAGATGTAAATGGGGATGAGCACGCGTATTAAAATTCCTAAATCCAGACCTCACCCCAACCCTCTCCAAATGGAGAGGGAGGAAAAGGGGACTTTAATAGAACAGGCTTTCCAATCCGGAAAGCCTGTTTTGTTTTATTCTAAGAATGAAAGAATATTTTCAAGCCCTGTTACCCAGATATTATTTTTTAATTCATAACAGGTATTAATTGGAACAACAATAAATGTTTTAGTTGGTTGTATCGATTCAATTGCATTCCAAAAACCTTTGGTAAGAGTTGGTGCTGACGAAACTTTACATTCTATTGCAATCCGCTCTGAACCTTTTTCAAGAATTAAATCCATTTCATCACCCGAAGCTGTTCGATAGAAAAATGCCGAATAATCAAAAAATTTTGCAGTAATATTTTCAATAACGTATCCTTCCCATGAAGCTCCAAGAACCGGATTTCCAAGCAATTGATTAAAATCCGAAACGTTCATGAGTTGATGCAACAAACCTGTATCTCTTATAAAAACTTTTGGAGACTTAACTAACCGCTTTTTTATATTTAGCTCAAAAGGCAATAATGTACGAACAATAAATGTTTGTTCCAATAAATCAATATATCTTCGGATAGTAGTGTGAGAAGTCCCGAGCGATTCTCCCAATTTTGATAGATTCAGAACTTGGCCCTGTGAATGACAAACCATCATAAGTAATCTTCGGAGTTGAAGTGCCGGAATCTGAATTCCCAACTGAGAAATATCCCTTTCAATATAGGTTCGAATAAAATTCGCACGCCATAAATTTGAAGCCAGCTCATTATCAGCCAAATAACTATCAGGATATCCTCCTCTTAACCAATGATTCTGTAACCTGAAATCAGAATCTTTTGATAATTCAAAAAATGTAAATGGCGTTAAATTAATTAGACCGACTCTTCCTGCTAATGATTCTGAAGTTTTTTGTATTAACTGTTGAGAAGCAGAACCTAACAAAATAAATCGTCCGTTTTTTCTGTTCGAGTCAATTTCACTTCTTAAGAATGAAAATAATTCGGGCAAGAGTTGTATTTCGTCCAAACAAATTGTGGCTTCTTTATTGGATTTAAAAAACAGATTAATATCGGTAAGTCTGTTTAGATCCTCATAGTTTTGCAAATCGAGATAGAGAAACGAGTCAAATTTTGATGAGATTTTCTTTATTAATGTCGATTTTCCACATTGCCTTGAGCCTAATAATACAATGGCTGGAAAAGTCTGAAGATTCAAATGAATGAATTTTTCAATATCTCTATGTATAAAATCGTGCATATTGAAAGTTTAATGTTCAATTTGCAGCAAAAATAGTGAAAGTTTTGATAGTAAGCAAAATATCCTGAATATATTTTTCTCAAAAAACATTTTTTTTATTTATAATGATCACATCATTGTTTATTCCCGTGGTTTTGGTTTATATTTTTATCGCCTGGCGCGCCATGGAAAAGAAACGTATTGATATTGAAGATGTAAATGGTGATGAGCACGCGTATTAAAATTCCTAAATCCAGACCTCACCCCAACCCTCTCCAAATGGAGAGGGAGGAAAAGGGGACTT
>JBBQMQ010000368.1:0-4777 GCA_038329115.1 Bacteroidales bacterium | reverse complement strand
AGAAATGGTTTCAGGAAATGGGAAAAATTGCCACTGTTTACGAATCGATGAAACTGCGCGATTATGAGGTAGGCTCGTGGATTACAAAGTATTGCAAATCAAAAAATGTTGTGATTGATGATAAAGCGGTAGCCATGCTTTCGGAGTTTTTGGGAACCGACCTGAGTAAACTGGTGAATGAGCTAGATAAACTGGTTCTGACAAAACCAGCTGATATGAAGCTAATTACACCTGAATTAGTAGAAAAAAATATTGGAATTAGTAAAGACTTTAATGTATTTGAATTACAAGCTGCACTAATTAATAAAGATATTTTGAAGGCTAATCGTATTATCCGCTATTTTGCTGAGAATAAGAAAGCCAACCCCATGGTTTTAGTATTATCCCAACTATTTAAATTTTTCAGTGACTTGATGATGTATCATTATTTGCCTGATAAAAATCAAAGTACTGTTGCTTCCGAATTAAAGATAAACCCTTATTTTGTAAAAGATTACGATAAAGCCTCTAAAGTATTTAATGCATGGAAAACGATGAATATCATTTCCTGGATTCGGGAAACTGATGCCAGGTACAAAGGCATTGATAATCCAAGTGCCGATGAAGGTGAATTGCTGAAAGAATTGGTTTTCAAAATTCTGCATTGATATAAACTACCCCAAACCCCTAAAGGGGCTTCAAATTAGTAATTTCAAACCTTTCAAATCTCTCAAACTTTTCAAATTTTTCAAACTCTTCAAATTAAATGGCAACCGAAACAATTCCATCCAAATTTATATCCCTGATTTCTTCTTCACTTCAAATTACAGAAAAACAAGTCCGAAATACCATCCAATTGCTGAATGAAGGTGCTACTATTCCGTTTATCAGCCGTTATCGCAAAGAAATGACCGAGGGACTGGATGAAGTACAGATTGCAGATATCAAAGAACAGTACGATAAACTCTGTGAACTGGCAAAACGCAAGCTGGCCGTGCTCAAATCCATTGAAGAACAGGAAAAACTCACTGACGAACTAAAGGTAAGAATTGACAACTGTTGGAATATTACCGAGCTGGAAGACATTTACCTACCCTATAAGCCAAAACGCCGCACACGGGCTGAAATTGCCCGTGAGAAAGGGTTGGAGCCACTGGCTGAGATGTTGATGAAACAACAATCGAACAATGTGGAACGAATGGCACAGCCCTTTGTAAACGGTAAAGTGGAAACTGTGGAAGAAGCATTGGCAGGGGCACGCGATATTATGGCCGAATGGATGAATGAAAGTGAAGCAGCACGTAATTCTATCCGAATGATTTTCAGTCGTGAGGCAGTAATTTCATCAAAACTAATCAAAGGAAAAGACGAAGAGGCGCAGAAATACAGGGATTATTTTGAAATGAGCGAAAAACTGGCTCGTTGTTCGTCTCACAGGTTGCTGGCCATGCGAAGAGGAGAAACAGAAGGATTTTTGCGGGTGAATATTACCCCGGAAGATGAACATTGTTTGGAGAAATTAGACCGGATTTTCGTAAAAGGTGAAACCGAATCGTCAGAACAAGTGGCTGAAGCCGTGACTGATGCGTACAAACGCTTGTTGAAACCAAGTATTGAAACCGAATTTGCAGCCGAAAGCAAAGCCAAAGCCGATACGGAAGCCATTCGGGTGTTTGCTGAGAATCTAAGACAGTTATTGTTAGCACCACCATTGGGACAAAAACGCGTTTTGGGCATTGATCCGGGATTTCGAACCGGTTGTAAAGTGGTTTGTCTGGATGCACAGGGAAATTTGCTGCATAACGAAACCATTTATCCGCATCCGCCGGTAAATGAACAATCACAAGCCATGCGAAAGGTTCAGAAAATGGTGGAAGCGTACGATATTCAGGCTATCGCCATTGGAAACGGAACGGCAGGACGTGAAACCGAGCAATTTATTCAGAATACACGCCTCGATCGTGAAGTGAAACTCTTTGTGGTAAGCGAGAATGGTGCTTCTATTTATTCGGCGTCTAAAATTGCCCGTGATGAGTTTCCCGATTATGATGTGACGGTGCGAGGTGCAGTTTCTATTGGTAGAAGATTAATGGATCCGCTGGCGGAACTGGTCAAAATTGATCCGAAATCTATCGGAGTCGGGCAATATCAGCACGATGTGGATCAATCGCAATTAAAGAAAGCGTTGGATCAGACGGTGGAAAATGCGGTGAATCGGGTAGGAGTTAACCTCAATACCGCCAGCAAACATTTGCTTACTTATATTTCGGGACTTGGACCGCAACTGGCACAGAATATTGTGGATTATCGCGCCGAAAACGGAGCGTTTAAAAGCCGTAAACAGCTTATGAAAGTAGCTAAAATGGGTGCAAAATCCTTTGAACAGAGTGCAGGATTCCTTCGCATACCCGATGCTGATAATTTGCTGGATAATTCGGCTGTTCACCCCGAAAGTTATGGTATTGTGGAAGCCATGGCCAAGGACTTAAAAGTAGATGTGAAAGAATTAATACAAAATAAAGAATTAAAGAAAGTCATTGATTTACAGAAATATATAACAACAACAGTTGGTTTGCCTACATTAAATGATATACTTCAGGAGCTTGAAAAGCCCGGACGTGATCCGCGAAGTGAAATCAAAGTGTTTGAGTTTGATGCAAATGTAAAAACCATTTCAGATTTGCGAATTGGCATGGAGTTGCCGGGCATTGTTACCAATATCACTAATTTCGGTGCTTTTGTGGATATTGGCATCAAGGAAAACGGGCTGGTGCATATTTCCAATATGTCCGACAAATATATTTCCAATCCGGCCGAAGTTGTTTCGGTACATCAGCATGTAAAAGTAAGGATTTTAGAAGTAGATGCCGTGCGGAAACGGGTGCAGTTGAAATTGTTGTAGATTTTTCCGGTTTTTACTATAATAAAACAAATATCAATTAAAAATAATGATACAGGACATAGAAAAAGTAATCAGAATACGGAAATCGATACGTACATTTACCGGCATTGATATTGAGCCGGAAACGAAGCAATTAATCATTGACTTTATGCAGGCTAATTCGGTGGGATTATTCGGCAATAAGATTGATTTTTACTGGATTGACGGAAATTCAGAAGAGTTTAAGGACGTTAAGTTGGGAACATATGGTGTCATCTCGGGAACAAAAAGTTTTATTGCCGGAAAACTAAAAGATGGTGAGAAAAATTTTGAGGATTTCGGATATTGTATGGAAAAGCTGATTTTGTATTGCACACAATTGAATATCGGAACTTGTTGGTTGGGCGGGACGTATAAGAAAACGGCGTTTTCCAGTTCAATTGATTTGAAGAATGATGAATTTATCCCTGCAGTGACTCCTGTAGGCTATTTCGGAACAAAAAAGGGGATGATTGATAAAATGTTTCGGCGTATGGCTGGTTCAGATAACCGAAAACCGTTCGACGAATTGTTCTATTCACACTCTTTTTCGCAACATCTCACAGAAAAAGAGAAGGATATTTATGGTTTCTTTCTTGAAATGGTTCGTTTGGCTCCCTCAGCATCGAATAAACAACCGTGGAGAGTGGTGCTAAGCAATGATGTGTTGCATTTCTTCCTGCAGCGTACACCGAATTATAATAATAAGCTTATACAATCGGATTTACAACGGGTGGACATAGGAATTGGTATAGCGCATTTTGATCTAGCACTGAACGAAAAAAACATTGATCATCAATGGTTTGTTGAAAATCCAGATTTAATAACGGATGAATTGATTGAATATATTGCAAGTTGCAGAATTCTTTAAGGCCATTAGACGAAATAAATCTCAGAGTTTTTTATGGAGGAAAAAATCAAATCTGGCTGAAATTTAATCAAAAATTTCAACCGGATTAATTTTCTGACACTCAATAATCACTTTCTTTTCATTTTTTAGAGTGCAGGCAAATAAATAAGAATCTCCCCCGTCTTTTATTTTCAGTTTTTTTCGGAATTCGTCAACAGACAAAGGATAATTGCGGGTAGAGATGTTTGCTTTGGGTAGTTTTTTTGCCAATTCTTTTAATTCCGGCTTCGAATTACTCCATTCTTTTACTACCTGAAAAACACGTCCCGGAAATTGAATCAACAATACAGAAGATGTATATAAGTGCGTATTAGTATGCAATTTGTAAAGATTAAATCTTTCCCCGATAGATTTGAAAGCACCACTTTTCATGATTGAAGAGTTGGGTTCATACAGATACTTTTCAATGCCAGAGGCAAAATGTATTTCAGCAGTTGCCTCATCGTTTAAAACGTATTCAAAAAACTGGTTTTGATTATTTTTGGTAATATTGATGGTCTTAATACAGATTTTTTCGGGCTTCGTTTGATTTAAAATCAACAAAACTTCCTTACATTCATTATCAACACTGATAATATGTACTTCAGCCGTTGTTGGCAACTCCCTCAAAGCAGCTGTTATGTCCATCATCGGCGAAAGTTTAATCATAACTCGTTTTGCTTTTTGAAGTAATAAAGATGATAAAGCCGAAACATCCGGTTCGCAATCGGAGAGAAGAACCACTTTTTTTCCGGTTTCATTTCGCCTTGCCGGATCTATAAATATCCAATCAACAGGTTTCATTGTTTTCAAATATTCCTCCGAATCTGCCTGAATAACTTCAATATTATTTCGTCTCAACGCTTCGAAATTCTGTTCAGCCAACGCACATAATTCTGCATTCCGTTCAACATAAGTTACTTGCCTAAATTGTTCCGCCAAAAAATAACAATCAACGCCGAATCCGCCAGTGAGATCGACCAGTGTAT
>JBBQMQ010000367.1:0-4788 GCA_038329115.1 Bacteroidales bacterium | reverse complement strand
ATTGCTCCTGCTGCTCCGGGACGCATCAGAAATATTCTGGTAGAAGTTGGTCAACATGTTTCTAAAGGACAGAAATTAGTGCAAATGGATGTGGCTAATCTTTCAAATTCCGAAACACAAATTGAAAACTCTAAACGTATGTTGAAGCGTGCTCAGGAGTTATTCAACGTTGGTGGTGCTTCACAACAAGAATTGGACAATGCAAAATTGCAGGTAGAAGTGGCGCAAACCAACTTAAAATCTTTGAATGAGAACACATTTCTGCTGAGTCCGATTAGTGGAGTTGTAACTGCTCGGAATTATGACAACGGCGATATGTATTCAGGACAAATGCCGGTGCTGACTGTAATGAATATCAATCCCGTAAAAATATTGATAAACGTTTCTGAATCAAATTATTCACAGGTAAAAATAGGCATGCCAATCAGCGTGAAATTTGATGTATTGAACGCACAGAATTTTCAGGGACGCGTTAATCTAATTTATCCAACAATTGATGAACGAACACGTACTTTTGGTGTAGAAATAAAACTGAATAACAATAATAATAAAATCCGTCCCGGAATGTTTGCACGTGTGGAGTTAGAATTTGGAAAAGTAAAACGTGTTTTGGTAGCTGATAAAGCTATTGTGAAACAACAAGGTTCAGGTGCAAAATTCGTATATGTTTATAACGATGGTAAAGTTGAATTTAAACAAGTAGTAATTGGCAATAGAGTAGAAGCTGATTATGAGGTGCTTTCAGGTTTAACAGCAGGAGAACAAGTGGTTATTGCCGGTCAGGCTAAGTTAGTTGATGGTGTTGCTGTAAATGTTATTAAGTAAGACCCCTAAATTTCCTAATGTGGACAAGATAGTCTTATATAAATTATTCATTTTGAATTATTAATTATTAATTAAAAAGATATGAGTTTATACGAAAGTGCCGTGAAAAAGCCTATAATGACCTCGATTATATTTATCGCGGTGATTTTACTGGGGCTTTTCTCTTACAATAAATTGCCCATTGATTTGTTACCCAAGATTGAAACGAACACCATTTTGGTTATGACAACCTATGAAGGTGCTAGTGCTTCGGATGTGGAAACAAACGTAACGCGACCGTTGGAAAGTTCATTAAATACAGTTTCCAACCTAAAAAACATAAAATCTACTTCAAAAGAAAATCGTTCTATCATTACATTAGAATTTGATTATGGATTGGATTTGAACGTAGTAACCAATGATATCCGGAACAAACTGGATTTGGTAAAATCGTTTATGCCGGCAGGTGCGGGTAATCCGATTATTTTCAAACTAAGTACAGATCAGATTCCGGTCATTATGCTTTCGGCAACAGCCGGTAAAAGCTTGCCGGCTTTGTACAAAATCCTTGATACCAATGTGTCAAATTCATTGGCACGTATCAACGGTGTGGGTTCTGTTTCTATTAATGGTGCTCCTCAGCGCGAGGTGCAGGTGTATGTTGATCCGGTAAAAATGGAAGCTTATCACATGACTATTGAAACACTTTCTCAGGCTATTCGTATGGAAAATATGAATACACCAGCCGGTTCGATGGATGTAGGTAGCGATACATACGCATTGCGTGTTCAAGGTGAATTTAAAGATCCTGCTGAAATAAACAATATTATTGTAGGAAATGTCAATGGAAAAACGGTTCGTATTTCTGATGTAGCTGTTGTAAAAGATGATGTTGAAGAGCGTGGGCAACAAAGTTTTACCAATGGCGTTCAGGGAGCTTCCATTATTGTACAAAAACAATCGGGTGCAAATACTGTACAGATTGCAAAAGATGTAAAAAAGATGTTGCCTGAAATTCAAAAAAACCTCCCTTCGGATGTAAAATTGACGGTTATAAATGATACTTCCGATAATATTATCAGAACCATTGAAAGTTTGGCCGAAACGGTTATTTATGCGCTTCTGTTCGTAATGATTGTGGTATTATTCTTCCTTGGGCGCTGGCGAGCAACAGTAATTATTATTCTTACCATTCCTATTTCATTAATTGCTGCATTTATTTACTTAAGTCTGACGGGTGGAACGCTGAATATCATTTCACTTAGTTCCTTGTCGCTGGCCATTGGTTTGGTGGTGGATGATGCTATTGTAGTATTAGAAAATATTACCACTCACATTGAGCGTGGTAGTCGTCCGAAAACAGCTGCTGTAAATGGCACCAACGAGGTTGGACTTTCAATTATTGCTTCTACACTGACCATTATTGCCGTATTCCTTCCATTAACCATGGTTTCGGGGATGGCTGGGGTTATGTTCGCGCAATTGGGTTGGATGGTTTCAATAATTATTACCGTATCGATGATTTGTGCATTGACACTTACTCCAATGCTTGCTTCACAACTATTACGACTTAATCCTCAACGTAGCCAGGGTTTCAATACGGTTTACGGGCCTATTGAACGTTTCCTTGATAAATTGGATGAGAAATATGGTCAATTAGTAAACTGGGCTGTTCGTCATAAAAAATCAGTATTGGGTTTTGCAACCTTATTTTTCTTCCTGAGCATTGTTCCGCTTGTAGTTGGTTGGGTAGGTACCGAAAACTTTCCTGCACAAGATAGTGGCTTTGTTTCTGCAGTCGTTGAATTGCCGATTGGAACAAGAGCCGAGATAACCAAAGATGTTTGTCAGAAACTTTATACCAAATGGCAAAAGAAATATCCTGAAATGAATATGGTCAATTTTAGCGTTGGTCAGGCAAGTAGTAAAAATGTTTTTGGTTCCTTATTCAGTAAAAACTCAAGTAACGTTGGAACATTTACCATGCGTTTGGTGAATTTGAAAGATCGTAAACGGTCTGCATTTGAAATTACCGATAGTGTTCGAAATGACATTAAACAAGTTCCTGAAATCCGAAAATCGACTGTTACTGCCGGTGGTGGTATGACTATGATGGGTGGTCAATCGACACTTGATGTGGAAATTTACGGTTATGACTTTGCTAATACGGATAAATTTGCAGCAGAAGTATCAAAACGCTTGTCAAAAGTAAAAGGATTGGTAAATACTACAGTTAGTCGTGAAGAATACACACCGGAGTATCAGGTTGATTTTGACCGTGAAAAGTTGGCTCTTAACGGATTAAATATTGCTACGGCTTCCAATTATCTAAGAAATCGTATCAATGGTATGACTGCTTCACTTTTCCGTGAAGATGGTGAAGAATATTCAATTATTGTGGGCTATTCACCAGAATATCGTCAGTCTATTGAAGCTGTTGAGAATATTATGATTTATAATCCTATGGGACAAGCTATCAGACTGAAGGACCTTGGTAAAGTGGTAGAACGTTTTACGCCTCCAACCATCGAACGTAAAAACCGTCAACGTATTATTACCGTTTCTTCAACAGTTTCGGGAACTACATTGGATAAAGCGGTGAAAGACATCAATGTTCAATTGGCTCAGATTGATAAGCCGGCAGATATTACTACTGTTATTGGCGGTTCGTTTAAAGATCAACAGGAATCGTTTGGTGATTTAGGTACTTTACTTCTGATTATTGTCATGCTTGTATTTGTAGTAATGGCTTCACAATTCGAATCTCTTACATATCCATTTATAATCATGTTTTCAGTACCGTTTGGCATTTCCGGAGTTGTATTAGCCTTGTGGCTGACAGGTACAACATTCAATGTAATGACTTTTGTTGGTGTAATTATGTTGGTGGGTATTGTAGTGAAGAACGGTATTGTAATGGTGGATTATATCAACCTGAACCGTGAACGTGGCAATGGTATTATCCTTGCTGTGGTTACTGGTGGTAAATCACGTCTTCGCCCTGTATTAATGACTAGTTTGACTGCTATTTTGGGTATGTTGCCACTTGCATTGAGTCACGGACAAGGTGCTGAAATGTGGAAACCAATGGCTGTAACAGTAATCGGTGGTTTGACAGTATCAACATTATTGACATTGGTAGTGGTTCCTGTAATGTATACTTTATTTGCTTCCAGTGGCGTGAAACGTAAACATCGTAAAATGAAACGTCTTGCTGTAGAGAAAATTAATAATTAATAATTTGCAATTAATAAAATATACAATATGAAATCAATATTTATATCATTCGATCAGGCTTATTATGAGCAAGTGCAACAGATACTTACACTCAATCATGTACGCGGATTCAGTGGCTGGGAATCGGTTATCGGCCGTGGTAGCAAAACCGGCCAACCACATTTTGGAACGCATGCCTGGCCTTCGTTGAACACAGCCATAATTACGATAGTTGAAGACGAAAAAGTGAAACCAATTTTGGAACAATTGAGAGTGTTGGATGGAACTTCTGAACTTATGGGAATCCGCGCTTTTGTGTGGAACATTGAAGACGGAATGTAGATAAATCTTATTCACTTTATATAAAAGGCTGAATCAAATTCATTTGATTCAGCCTTTTATGATGAAATTTTTTTTTAAATTATCTTAACTGCTTATCTCCTTTAGTCAAGTTTAAAAATTTTCTTTTCTTTTTATGACCCCCAAACCCCGACCTCACCCCAACCCTCTCCATTTTGGAGAGGGAGGAAGAGAGGATTTTGATTAGTATTGTATTATTTCAACAGTAGAAATTCATTTGATATTTTTAAAATGCTGCGTCTTAAGCCCCCATTTGGGGGTTTGGGGGTCATTACGTTACAATTTGAGAACTATTTTCTAAATTTTATTGGTTTCAAATCAACTCATTTTATTGAACTTGACCGAAAGGGATAAGCAGTTTGTTTTCTTCCGGATAAATTTGTCTTTCAGAATATTTGTCAATGAAAT
>JBBQMQ010000366.1:0-4798 GCA_038329115.1 Bacteroidales bacterium | reverse complement strand
CATGATTCAACCACAAAACCTGTTTTAATCCAAAATACGCTTTCAGTTTCGCTTCAATATCCTGTTCGGAAAGATTATTTCTGTTATCAGAAAGTAAACATTCCGCTGTTGTTAAAACAGTTCCTTCGCCATCCGATTCTATACTACCACCTTCCAGCACAAAATCATAACAGTTTTTGTGACCTGCATCTCCGAAAATTCCTGCCATGTAAAGTTTCCGTGTAATCAGATTGTCGTAATTAGCCGCAAACTTCATTCCCCAACCATTAAAAGTAAAATCGTAAACCACCGGTTTGCCATCTTCAAAAACAGTTATCCCACCGTGATCACGGGCCCAGGTATCATTTGTTGGCATTTCGGCAAAAGTAACTTTGTCGAAATCTATATCGCCAAGAAGTTTTTCCACCTCGTCAGTGTCGGTGCAAACAATCAGTAAGTTTTCGCGTTTTACAATTTCGCGGGCAATGTTTACAAAACATTCATTCACTTCATCGAGCATGTAGGCCCAGTCGGTACCGGCATGAGGCCACGTAAGTTGAACAAATTCCTGTTCAGCCCATTCGGCAGGTAAAATTTTATTCATGTGCCCTAACCCCTAAAGGGGGATATTTTTTGTGTGTTTAAATTTCTCTACAAAAATACAGAAAAAACTTGTTTTTCTTGTTTGCCAGAGAATAATTATCTTTGTAGTCGAAACTATTATAAAATTCCCCTTTAGGGGTTAGGGGCTTATGAAAGATATTGTCATATTATATTCCGGCGGAATGGATAGTTCGGTGGCTTTGTACAAGTTTGCCGCCAGCATCAAACTCGCTGTTTCGTTCGATTACGGATCAAAACACAATAAAACAGAAATTGAGCACGCAGCTAAAAACTGTAAGCAACTCGGTATTGAACACCGGATTGTAGAAATAGATTTAAACAAGATGGGCTTTGTGTCAGACTTGTTGAAGTCTGGCGGTGAAATCCCGGATGGGCATTACGAAGATTTAACCATGAAAAAAACGGTGGTTCCTTTTCGCAACGGCATTATGCTTAGCATTGCTGCCGGGATTGCCGAAAGCATTGATTGCAATAAACTTATGATTTCCAATCATGCTGGCGATCATGCCATTTATCCCGATTGCCGCCCTGATTTTATCAATAGTATGAACGATGCTATTCGTTTTGGAACATACAATAATGTTGAAATTCTGGCTCCGTTCACCAATTTATCAAAACGTGAAATTGCTTTGATTGGGAAAGAAATAGGAGTTCCTTTTGAGAATACATATTCCTGTTACAATGGTCAGGAACAACATTGCGGAACTTGTGGAACCTGCACCGAACGAAAGGAAGCGTTGGAAGGTTTTGACCCCACAAGTTATCTTAATTGAAAATTTCCATACTATAAAAAAAACAACTATTTTTGTAAACTATAAAATTAAAAAAACTCTCAATAATTCAAATAAAATGGGAAAAGTATTGATTATCGGCGCCGGAGGCGTAGGAACGGTAGTTGTAAATAAAGTGGCTCAAAATACCGATGTGTTTACCGAAATTATATTGGCAAGTCGTACAAAATCGAAATGTGACGTGATAGCTGCAGACGTGAAAAAACGTTTCGGTGTAGAAGTGAAAACGGCTCAGGTTGATGCCGATAATGTACCGGAACTGGTTGCATTGCTCAATGAATTTAAACCTGAATTGCTTATTAACGTGGCACTTCCATATCAGGATTTGACTATTATGGATGCATGTCTGGAAGCCGGAGTAAACTATTTGGATACGGCCAACTACGAACCGAAAGACGAAGCGCATTTCGAATATAGTTGGCAATGGGCTTACAAAGAAAAATTTGAGAAAGCCGGTTTGACTGCTATTTTAGGTTGTGGTTTCGACCCCGGAGTGACCAGCATTTATACTGCTTATGCAGCCAAACATCATTTCGAAGAAATTCATTATCTGGATATTGTGGATTGTAATGCCGGCGATCATCATAAAGCATTTGCAACCAACTTTAATCCTGAAATTAATATCCGTGAGGTAACTCAACGTGGAAAATACTGGGAAAATGGAGTTTGGGTTGAAACAGAACCACATGAAATTCACATGCCGTTGAATTATCCCGAAATAGGACCAAAAGAATCGTATGTGATTTACCATGAGGAACTTGAATCGTTGGTAAAAAACTATCCGACAATCCGTCGGGCTCGTTTCTGGATGACTTTCGGACAGGAATATTTGACTCATTTACGTGTTATTCAGAATATTGGTATGGCTCGTATCGATGAAGTGGAATACAATGGACAGAAAATAGTTCCTATTCAGTTTCTGAAAGCTGTTCTTCCAAATCCGGGCGATTTAGGAGAAAACTATACCGGTCAAACTTCCATCGGTTGTCGCATAAAAGGATTGAAAGATGGAAAGGAAAAGACTTATTATGTTTATAACAATTGCAGTCATGAGGCGGCCTATAAAGAAACCGGTGCGCAGGGTGTAAGTTATACGACTGGTGTTCCGGCAATGATTGGTGCTATGATGTTTTTTAAAGGCGAATGGCGCAAAGCCGGCGTTTACAATGTGGAAGAATTCAACCCCGATCCGTTTATGGAACAATTGAATATTCAGGGTTTGCCATGGCACGAATTGTTTAATATCGATTTGGAATTGTAATTTCATCGGTTGTTATTATTTGTAGAGACGCAATGCATTGCGTCTCTACGTGTTTAAAATCATTATCTTTGCATTCAAAACAAGAAAAATTATGAATTATCAAAATATACCTTCACCCTGTTATGTCCTTGACGAAGTCGCTTTTCGCCGCAATCTTGAACTGATAAAATCGGTAAAAGAGCGTGCCGGTGTTGAAATCATCCTTGCTTTCAAAGCGTTTGCTATGTGGAGCGTTTTCCCCATTGTCAGGGAATATATTCCGTATTCTACTGCCAGTTCATTGGCCGAAGCACGGTTGGCTTACGAGGAAATGGGCAGCAAAGCGCATACGTACGGACCTGCTTATACCGACCGTGAATTTCCCGAAATCATGCGTTGCAGCAGCCATATCACTTTCAATTCGTTGCAACAGTTTGAGCGTTTTTATCCACAAACGCAGTTTGAAAATATTTCGTGTGGTCTACGGATTAATCCTGAATTTTCAGACGTAGAAACTGATTTGTACAATCCATGCGCTCTTGGTTCACGACTTGGAATTGTTGCTGATTTATTGGATGAAAAATTACCCGAAGGTGTGGAAGGACTTCATTTTCATACGCTTTGCGAATCGACATCGTTTGATTTGGAGAAAACCCTGAATGTTGTGGAAGAGAAATTTGGAAAATATTTTTCCCAACTGAAATGGCTGAACATGGGTGGAGGACATTTAATGACCAAAGAAGGATACGATATAGAACATTTGATTTCGCTTTTGAAAAACTTCAAGACAAAATATCCTCATTTACAATTGATTCTGGAACCCGGAAGTGCTTTTGCGTGGCAAACCGGAGTATTGGTTTCATCGGTGATTGATATAGTAGAAAATAAAGGAATTAAAACGGCCATGTTGGATGTTTCGTTTGCCTGTCACATGCCAGATTGCCTCGAAATGCCATACAAACCGACCATTATCGGTGCCACAGATTTTATTCCCGGCAAACCGACCTACCGTATGGGTGGCAACAGTTGCCTTTCGGGCGATTTTCTCGGTGATTGGTCTTTTGAACAAGAATTGAAAATAGGAGATCGTGTTATTTTTGAAGATATGATTCATTATACTATGGTAAAAACCACCATGTTTAATGGAGTTTCGCATCCAAGCATTGGTATGTGGACCAACGAGAATGAATTTAAATTGATTCGGGAATTTGGCTATGAAGATTATAAAAACAGAATGTCTTAAAGGCTTTTTGTTCTGTTATTTTTTAAACTAAATGATTGAAATTGTGTTTAATATATATTTATAAACGAATTTCATTTTAATTTGAATGTATGAATTATAAACTGATTTTCCAGCTGTCACTCTTCGGTTTAGCAATGTCTATCGCAACTGTTTTCTTGATTCCTTCTAATATTGAACCATTGTTTTGGTTAATTATTTTTATTGTTTGTGCTTATTATATTGCTTTAAAAAGTTCCGGGAAATATTTTTTGACTGGATTTCTTGTAAGTATTGCTAATTGTATATGGATAATTGCAGTTCATATTATTTTTTATCAAACATACCTTACAAATCATACTCAGGAAGCTGAAATGATGACTAAAATGCCACTTCCTAATTCTCCACGCCTAATGATGCTAATGACCGGACCGGTTATCGGAATAATTTCTGGGCTGATATTAGGATTGTTTGCCTTCATTGCTTCCAGAATTTTTCAAAAGAAATAAACTATATGAAATTTTTTGGAAATGTTATTTGGCTCGTTTTCGGTGGAATTATTATTTCTGTTGAATATCTGATTTCGAGTATGCTTTTGATGGCAACTATCATTGGAATACCGTTTGGAATTCAAACTTTGAAGTTGTCCATTTTAGCTTTATGGCCATTCGGTTCCGAAATTCGTAGTTTGCCCTCAAATTCAGGGTGCATTTCAACATTGATGAATGTAATCTGGATTTTTATTGGCGGCATTTGGATTGCCATAACACACCTCGTTTTTGGCATCTTGTTTGCCATTACCATTATTGGAATTCCTTTTGCTTTGCAACATTTTAAATTGGCAGGGCTTGCATTAACCCCGTTTGGAAAAGAAATAGTATAAAAAAAGCTGCAACCCGATTGGATTGCAGCTTTTTCTTTTCTTATTCCCCTTTAGGGGTTAGG
>JBBQMQ010000365.1:0-4806 GCA_038329115.1 Bacteroidales bacterium | reverse complement strand
AAATTATGGACAAAATTAGTTTGGGGAGCTTCATTATCCTTGGCTGCAGCCACTGCCTATAGTCGCGTTGCTGCAGGTGAGCATTTTCCAACCGATGTTATAGTTGGTGCTGTGGTGGGAAGCTTCATTGGATATAGCATACCAGTTTTGCACAAACTGAAACCAAAAAGCTTAAGCCTTTCGGTAATGCCTTTTTATTGGAACGTGAGTTATAAATTTTAGGATATACTTGCTTAGCCTTTGTTGGTGCCTGCCTGTAGGCAGGTTCTTCACCAACAAGCTTTATGGCTAAAATCTTTATTGGTATTAAGCTTAGAGTGAATGATGATTATAACATGGAACTGCAATATGGCTTTCAGGAAAAAGGCCTCCTTCATTCTGAGCTATAAGCCAGACATTCTAATTATTGTCGAATGTGAGCATCCAGAAAAATTAGTATACAAAGCTGATACACAAAAACCAACGGATACTTTATGGTTCGGAAAAAATCAGCATAAAGGGCTTGCTATATTTTCATATGGCGACTATCGTTTTAAAATTATTGAAAATCACAATGAAGATTTTAAAATGATAATCCCAATTGAAGTTACAGGCGGGCACTTTGACTTTAACTTATTTTTAGTGTGGGCGTACAATCCAGACGACAAAGATGGAAGGTATATCACCCAAGTTTGGAAAGCGATTAGTCACTATGATGAATTGTTGACCGATAGGCCAACAATGTTTATTGGTGACTTTAACAGCAATACAATTTGGGATTATAAAAAACACAGATTGGGTAGTCACTCAAGTGTTGTAGCGCAATTAGAAAGAAAAGGCATTTTCAGCACGTACCATGCTCATTACAAACAAACACAAGGGGCAGAAGAGCATCCGACATTCTATATGTATAGGCACAAGGACAAGCCGTATCACATTGACTATTGTTTTGTTTCGTCTGACTTGTTGAATAGACTTCAATCGGTAGAGATTGGCGAATATGACTTCTGGAGAGTTCATAGCGACCATGTTCCTCTGATTGTTACATTTGGTAATGACTAATTGAAAGATGAAAAACGAAAAAGAAGCGGCAAGAAAGAAATCACTCGGAGAACTAGGTGAATTGTTTGCAATTAAGGCACTCGTTGACATGGAATTTGATAGAATTAGAAATTTGAACGACAGACAATTTAACGAACCATTTGCCGACATCGAATGTGAAAAGGGCGGACAGAAATACATTATCAGTGTTAAGGCGAGAAACAAGTTTCAAAGAAATGGAAAACTAAACACCAGGTATAATCTCGGGACAAATGCCTATGGAAAAGCTGCGGCCTCGGAGAAAAAGTTTAATGCAAAGGCATATTGGATGGCAATTCAGTTTGACACGCGATCCTACTCTATCTATTTTGGCGCGTTAGCTGAACTTAAAGAAAGCAGAGCAATTCCAGTTGATAAATGTGGAAGGGGAGAGGTTGGTGAGGTCTGGATAAATAACAAACGACATTATTTTGACTTTGATTTTTACTCCAACAAGATTTAGCTATATGTTTGAACGTAGATAAACACCAAACTACCACAAATCTAAAGACTGAATCAAATCATTGATTCTATACCCCTGAAATGGTTCAGCATTTTAGCAGGCCGTTTGTTATCTTTCCTTCATATAATCAACATCATGGCTGATTTAGAATCTATAAAACTGTTTTTGGTGTTTTTTATTCCCCGCAGATCCCCGAGACGGGAGACTCTGAAAAAAGTAGCGTACATATCAACGACAAATAAAAGTGGAATAAACAGATGGCAACAGAAATAATAGAAGACTTAAAAGGCGAAAGTAACACCGCTTTCGGACAGCTTTACAAAGCGCACTTCGGAATGGTAAATCGGTTTGTAATACGTAACAACGGAAGAACAGCTGATGCGGAAGATATTTTTCAAGACACAATGCTTGTTTTAATTCAAAAATTACGGCAAGACAATTTTGAATTGACTGCCTCAATCAAAACTTATATAATGGCAATTAGTAAAAACCTTTGGCTCAAAAAATTACGAACTTCTTATAGAGAAATTGAATTTACAGATACTCACGACAATCAATTTTACGAAGAGATAAGTCTTGCTATAGAACAAGAAAAATCCTATAAAGACAAACTACAAAGCTATCTTCACAAAATAACAATACATTGTCAAGGGCTTATCCACGATATGTTTTTCAAAGAAAAATCTATTGAGCAAATCCAAAAAGACTATGGATATTCTACCAAACACAATGCGCAGAACCAAAAGCATAAATGTGTTGAGCAAATTAGAAAAGTGAAAGAACAGGAAGAGAAATAGATTAAAAAATAGTTTCTCTACTTGGGTGATTTTTTCAAGCCATTGGTATAAAGGTATAGTTCGCTAATACTGGCAACTATAATCTTAAAATTTATACAAAAATGGTCTCAGCAATCAAAAAAATCGCATTTTCAGTTTTAATAACTGTATTGGGTGTATTCTCCGTAAATGCACAAAACGCAACAATGTGGAAATTAGACAAGGCACATACTTCTGTCAATTTCTCAGTCAATCACTTCTTTTCAGCAGTTACAGGTAAGTTTAGCAGTTTTGAAGGAAACTTTAATTTCGATCCGGCTAATCTACAGGACAGTAAAGCAGATTTTACCATTCAGGTAAAAAGTGTAAATACTGACGACAGCAAGCGAGATAAGCATTTGCAATCAGGCGATTTTTTTGATGCAAATACTTACCCAACTATGACTTTCGTATCAACAAAGATTGAGAAGAAATCTGAAAAGGAATTTTTGGTTTATGGAAGACTAACCATTAAAGACAAAACCAAAGACATTGTTTTGCCTTTGAAAGTTACAGGCGAAATAGAGCACCCCGTGATGAAAGGAACTATTATTTTAGGACTCGTCTCAAACCTGAAAATTAATAGAAATGAGTATGGTGTAGGTACAGGAGATTGGGCTGCAACCCTGGTTGTAGGTGATGAAGTTGATATAACTATTAATATGGAATTGAATCGTAAAAAATAATAATGAAGAACATAATTTTTATAGCATTAATAGTCATCGTAATGGTAGCTGTTTATGCCTTTGCAAACCCGAATGTTGATTTCAAAGCCGATGAAAAGGATGGTATCCAGTTTCATAAAGTAACCTGGAACGATGCTTTGCAACTTGCCAAGCAAGAAAATAAACTGATTTTCCTAGATGTTTACGCTACTTGGTGCGGGCCTTGTAAGAGGTTAAAGGCAAATACTTTTTCAAATACCGAAGTTGGGAGTTTCTACAATAAGAACTTTGTAAATGTTGCTTTTGATGGGGAACAAGGAGACGGAGTGTTATTAATGCAAAAATACGGATTATCAAGTTTTCCGTCATTGCTTTTCATAGATGGTAACGAAAAGGTAGTAGAACAAACAGGGGGTTATCATAAACCGAGCGAATTATTGGAAGTTGGAAATCAAATCATTAATCAAGTATATAAATAAACACATTATGAATACTAAAATTCAAAAAACAATTTTAGCAGGAGTTATCGGCACAGCCATAATGACTGTTGTTATGATGATAGCACCAATGTTTGGAATGCCTAAAATGTCACCACCAGAAATGTTGGCGGGTATGTTAGGAATGCCAGTTTTTGTAGGTTGGCTTATGCACTTTATCATAGGAATTACGTTTGCATTCGCGTATACCTACTTGTGCATTTTTAAATGGAAAATTAGCAACGTCTATCTAAAAGGTGCGGTTTTTGGAATTATTGCATTTGTAGTCGCTCAAATAATGATGGCAATACTAGGGGCAATGATGCCGATGCCAGAAATGGAAGGCTCAATGATGCTGACAATAGTAGGAAGTTTAATGGGACACATTATTTTTGGAATGGCAGTTTCTAAAACAGTTGGCAAAGCCTTTCGTGCGGACAAATCTTGAGAAACAATGTAATAATTCATGACTCAAGTGTTTGTTGATTTTCTTCACCAACCAGCTTCTCTTTATTGGCATTAAGCTTAGAGTGCATGATGATTATAACATGGAACTGCAATATGGCTTTCAGGAAAAAGGCCTCCTTCATTCTGAGCTATAAGCCAGACATTCTAATTATTGTCGAATGTGAGCATCCAGAAAAATTAGAATATAAGGCTGATATACAAAAACCAACAGATACAGTTGCATGGCCCAACCAAAATTCTGACTATCTTAAGTCTTTACAATTTTCATGAAGCGGTTGGCGAAGGTTTTAGGGTGGCTGTTGGTGGGCATTATAGTACTAATCCTCGTTGGTTACGGGATTATTATAAGCTATAAAACGGAAATTCTTGCTGAGCTCAACCAAGAGATAAGCCATTCGATTAACGGGCAGGTACAGGTTGGTGAAGTGAATATTACCCTGCTCCACGATTTTCCAAACCTTTCACTGTCATTAAAAAATGTTTATCTGCGGGGTCCACGCTACGACCGATACAGGCAGGATTTCCTCACGGCAGGAATTATTGCTCTAAACGTAAGACCATTCAAACTTCTGCAGAAACAAATTAGCATTAAGTCAATCGATGTGCTTAACGGTCAAGTGTCGATTTTTCGCACTCAGGATAATTATATTAATCTCGATATTTTTCAAAAAGTAGATTCAATAGTAACGGATACAACAAGCACTGTCAGCGGCAACCCATTGACATTCAGCTTCGATAAAATTAATTTTATAAACGTTCATGTTGCTTATTTCGATTCGCTGAAGGGAAAGTCATTCGCAGCAACCTTCGGAAAGGTTAAGAATACGATTGTCAGCACCGATTCTTCTCTACGATGCAAT
>JBBQMQ010000364.1:0-4825 GCA_038329115.1 Bacteroidales bacterium | reverse complement strand
TGTAATTTGTATGGTGGATATTAGCTTGCTCAACAATGAACGATTGCAAATGAATTTCCTTTATAAAAATCAAATTTCAAGAGCTGATTTTATTGCGTTTAGCAAATGTGATACGCTGGTAGATAATGAAATACAAGAGTTCATAAGTAAATTCAAGACAAATTTCCCAAACAAACTTCTCGTTGATAAATCGAAATTGATAGACTTGATTTATTTGGAAAATCAGCAAGAAAAAATCAAATCCCGCTTTCAATTAATTCATTCCGAAAATGCAGAAAGTAAAGATAGTAATTACCAACAAAAAATTCTTACTTTTGAGCCTGAAACAATTTTTGACACTGAAAAATTAAGTGCCATTTTAAAAAGTCATTCTCAATTGCTCCGTGCAAAAGGATATATTATGACAGAAAATGGCTGTCAATTAATGAATTATACTATGTCTGCTTGTAATTTTGAAAATCAAATTTCAGAAATTCAAAATGAAATAGTTTTGATAACCGAACAGGTAGAAGATGATTTTTTTCAACTAATAGAAATGAAAATTAAACTGGCTATAATAACTAATTGAACTTTTCTACTTCACATTTCCCCTCTCCTCAAGGAGAGGGGTCAGGGGTGAGGTGATTTCTACACTATGCAAACCCACACCATAAACCTCCAACCCTTAGGTAAAACCATTCAGGTAAATCATCAAACTCCTTTGATTGATGTGCTGCACGAATTCGGTATCGAATTTCCGTGTGGTGGCAAAGGAACATGCGGAAAATGCAAGGTAAAATTGATTGCCGGTGATATTGAAGTTTCGGAAAAGCACGGTCATCAAATTGAAAAGCTTGGTTTAAATTCCGAATGGAGGTTGGCATGTTACAGCAATTGCACCAGTGATATTACGCTTGAAATAGATCAATTTAGTCACTTGATTTTGGCAGACGAAAGTGATTTTGATTTTGAGCCACAACATGGTTTTGGGGTAGCGGTAGATTTAGGAACAACAACTTTGGTCGCTCAATTAATCGATTTGTCAACTGCGAAAGTTATTGCCGTTGAAACAATGCTTAACCCTCAGGTAAAGTTTGGTGCCGACCTCATCTCGCGTATTCAATCATGCATTGATGGAAAAGCTGCTGAAATGTCTTCAATTGTACGTTCAGCCATTGGTTTAATGATAGAATTAATGCTCCAAAAGCATGCTGTTGAAATTAAAAAAATTGTTATTGTAGGAAATACTGCCATGCAGTTGATATTCAGCAGTGAAGATGTGTCACCTTTGGCAATGTATCCATTTGAAGTCAATGATTTAGGAATGAAAACTTTTAGATCTGACGAACTCAACTGGAATTTTAAAGTAATCGAAAATATTCAGTTTTATCCTTCCATTGGTAGTTTTGTAGGATGCGATATTCTGGCAGGTATTGCAGCCACCGGGCTTGCCGAGAAGGAGTATTATACAGCTCTGATTGATTTGGGAACGAATGGTGAAATTGTAGTGGGGAACAAAGACAGAATTGTTTGTGCCTCTACGGCTGCCGGCCCAGCTTTTGAAGGAACGAACATTTCTATGGGAATGCGAGCCGTAACCGGAGCAATTTCATCTTTGCATCTCGAAAATGGAAAAATTGTTGCTAATGTCATTGGAAATACCGAACCAAAAGGTATTTGTGGCAGTGCGTTAGTAGATTCAATTGCCATTTTTCGTCAATTAGACAGGATTGGCAATTTCGGCGATATTAATTCAGGCGATTCTGAAATTGTAATTGCCGGCAAAGTGAAAATCACCCGAATAGATATCAATGAATTTCAGCTTGCCAAAGCAGCTATTGCTGCGGGAGTGGAAATCCTGTCCCAAGAACTTTCCATTCAACAGTCAGACATTCACGAATTGTACATTGCCGGTGGTTTTGGAAATTATATCAACCTCAGCCATGTTTCGGCTATTGGAATGATTGAATTACCTGAACAGAAGATTCATAAAATGGGAAATACAGCTCTTATTGGAGCAAAGATGTTTCTGTTTTCTGACCTTAAAATTGTGGAAGATATTTTGGCAAAAACCATACATATAAATTTAGAAACGAATCCTGATTTTCAGGATACCTTTGTAAATAAAATGCTATTTTTATGAATACAACAAAATAATTCAAAATTTGAATAATTACTATCTAACGAAAATTCATGATTAAATAATTCAATCAGTTTTTTAAGTTCAGGAAGAATGTCTGTTAATTTCAGACATTCTTTCTTTTGTTACAGATAAGATACATATATAAATATAAAATATTACATGAACAATTTTATTACAAAACTTAACAAATGCTTAAACAATCAATTACAAACAGTAGATTTTGAAGAACCAGATCTACTGAAAAAGTCACAGAGGTCTATTCTGTGCATAAAAAATGCCTTGAATCAACTCAAGGCATTTATTTTGGAATATTCTTTTTCAAATGAAGCGGAAGAAATTTACTTCTTCAAGAATTTAAAACCTGAACTTTTTAGCAAACTTATTTATTTTACCAAGATTTATAATATTGAAAGTCGTCGTCCTTCAGGAAGAAGAGAAATTCAAGAAGAATTTTTACGGGAGGAACTCGAAAAAATCACTTCCTTTTTCAAAAATCATCTTCAGTTCTATCAATATTACCGCATGAATTCAAATTTTCTGGATGACAAGTGCTTTTTACGGGGAAAGGAAGATATTCATTTATTTCATGATAGTTTGATGTATTTTGTTGATCCGGATTTCTCAACCAGTCACGATCACATGGTGGCAGAAATAATGTCAAATGATATGCTTGAAGTTTTTCTTAACACAGAACTTGAAAAACTTTCCCTTAAAACAGCAAATCCCAATTGGGGTAATATGGGGTGTTTTGAACAAAATTTACATTGGACAGATAGTAAAACATCATTAATCGAACTCATTTACGCACTTCATGCTGCCGGTGTTTTGAATAATGGTAAATGTGACATCCGCCAACTCACTACTTTTTTTGAACAAGCCTTTAATATGCAACTTGCCGATGTATATGGCACATTCAACGATATAAAGATACGCAAAAACCCCACCAAATTCATTGATTTTCTGAAAGATATGCTCCTTCGAAAAATGGAGGAGGAACGATCAAATGTAAATCGATTGCTCATTTTCATTGGATTAATTCTTACTAATTTTGATTTTTAAAAACAACTCTTACTTCTTGAAAATGTCCCCTCTTACTCCCTCTCCATTTGGAGAGGGTTGGGGTGAGGTCGGGACGAGCGAAGCGGAGGGGTTTCTTGAACTTTTAACATACCCCAATTGGGTACAACTTGTGAATTTTATCCAATAAAACTCTCCAATTTTGCCATCACTAATTTCAGTCTTGATTCTTAGCTTTTTCTTCCAATTGTAAATTGTAAATTTTTCAATAGTAAATTGACAAGTCTTGGCTCTTGGTTCTTGGCTCTAAAATCTAAAAGTTATGGCAAAATTCATTATTTCATTTCAAAAAACGCTTGCCCACGAAGGCAATTACGTCAACGACCCCGATGATCTGGGTGGTGAAACGTACAAAGGAATTTCCCGAAACGCTCACAGTTCTTGGAACGGTTGGTCGATAATCGACAGCTACAAAAACAAACCAGACTTTCCACATTTACTAGACAAAAATGCTGAACTGCAAAATTTAGTAGAGCAGTTCTATCTAAACAATTTCTGGCATCCGCTGAATGCTGAACAGATTCAGAATCAAACATCAGCTGATTCTGTTTTTGATTTTGCGGTTAATACCGGTCTTATCACTTCTGCAAGGATTGTACAATCCATAGTCGGTACCAAAATTGACGGAATCATTGGAGAACAAACAGTCAAGAAAATCAACTCCACCGATTTCGGGTATTTTCAGGCTGCCTTTACAGTTGCCAAAATTGAATATTACGTGAATATCATTCAAAAACGTCCTACCAACAAAAAATACTTGTTCGGTTGGATAATACGGGCATTAAAATTCAATGATTAGCATATTGAAGAAAACGATAATTCCTTATACATTATCTTATTATCACATCACCTAATTATTAAATCATATCTCCAAACTCCCCTTTAGGGGTTGGGGGCAACATTATCACCATGGAAGTAATCACCGTAGAATCAAAAGCATTCAAAGAGTTAATGGAAAAAGTAAATACCATAGCCAAATTTGTAGTCAACTATCAACCGGAAGAAATCAATGAAGAAGAAGCTTGGGTGGATAGCTATGAAGTTTGTACATTTTTAAAAATAAGCGAGCGAACCCTTCAGCGCCTGCGTACCAAGGGGCTGATTTCCTACTCTATCATTTCAGGAAAAACTTATTATACCATTGCCGAAGTAAAACGCATGTTGAGCGAACGTTTGGTTCGTAGCAATCAGGAAGCTCTGGATCATTTAATCGAAAGCCACAAAACCTATGTTGACCAAAGAAGAAGTACTCGCACGGACAAATAAGGGTTTGAATGTATTCAAACATTATCTGCCTTTTCAATTTCGTATTGGGCGAAATTTCCTCAATCCATTGTACGAAGACAAGAAAGCTTCCTGCAATGTCTATTTCGACAGGGCAAGCGATCAGTACAAAATGAAAGACTATGGGAACGATAGTTATAGCGGGGATTGTTTTTCTATTGTCGGACAAATTCAGGGAACCGATTGCCGTCATGCAATCGGTTTCCTTGAAATCCTCCAAAAGATAAATCAGGATCTTTGTCTGGAACTGGAAACTGATTCATACAATCATTCATCAAACTCAGAACCCCCATTTGGGGGCAGGGGGTCTTTTCCCTCTCCAAACTCTTCGATTCCATTTTC
>JBBQMQ010000363.1:0-4833 GCA_038329115.1 Bacteroidales bacterium | reverse complement strand
CCTCGTATGGCAGCTTTGGCCGAAATCGCATGGTCATTACCGGTAAACAGGGATTTTGATGCATTCAGAAAGCGTTTGCAGAACCTAACTAAACATTATGATTTTCTGGATATTAATTATCGTAAACTTGATAATTAAAACAAATTTGATAAAATCAATATCAAATGTTTTAACATGCTTAATACTCATGATGATAAAAAAACACATTACACTGGTTCTTTTAGTTATAAGCACTTTACTTATAGCTCAGAATAAAGTACCTGAAAAAAATAAAAATCAGCAAAAACCATCAGTTTCGGGAAAGAATTCAGATGCTGTTAGTAAAAATATCGAAAAGCTAATAGAGAGCGATTATTCAATTCCTTCCTGGACTTTGTTTAAACGAGCATTAGCAAGTGCTACTATTTCAATTGAACAAGGTGAAATTCAAAGGCATAAAACAGCGATAAAAATTTTAAAGCCGAATACAATTCCTTATAGTGTTGTGATGACTATCAACGGCGATCCATGTACAAGAATGGGATTTACATGGTATACAAATCAGGGTATTGCCAAAGGGAAAGTACAATTAGTAATGGGAAAAGTAAAATCTGGTGCAGAATTTAAAACTCCTACTTTAGAATTTTATGCAGACACGACAAATTTCACAACGAATTATTGTATTTTGGCAAATGAACTAAGTGCTGAAACTGGTTTTAATGATAATTCAAAACGAAGTTATTCAAACCACAAAACAATTGCCACTGGGTTGAAGCCCAACACAACTTATTCATTCAGAGTAGGAACAGAAAAAGCATGGAGCGAAACAGGATATTTTACAACTGCAAAAATAGGTAAAGAGCCATTCTCATTTGTCTATTTCACCGATCCACAAGCAAAAACTGATGCCATGTTTGATGTATCCAGAAAAACAATGCAGGTTGCTAAGTCTATGTTCCCGAACGTAAATTTTGCGTTAACTTGTGGTGATTTGGTTTCATCTTCTGGTTTAAATAATTCGGAATGGGAATATGAACAATTTTTCGCTACTCAGCAAAATATTTGGAATACAACTCCGCTTGCACCAGTTATGGGAAATCATGATAGTTCAGATAACATAAACTTTACAAGACACTTCAATACATCAATTACTGGTTTTGATAAAAACATGGCTAAAGTGCCTGGGAGTGTATATTCTTTTGAATATGGAGATGCTTTGTTTCTGGCAATGGACTTTGAAGATTGTACTAATATAGCATATCTAGATTCATTAAAAAACTGGATGATACATCAAGTTGAACTTCATACGAGCGTAAAATGGAAAATCGCATTTTTTCATAAAACAATCTATACTGGAGCAAATCACCAAACCGAGGCAAAAAGTATAATCGTTCGTGATTTTTTCGCACCAGTTTTTGATACACTGAAAATCGATTTGGCATTGCAGGGTCATGATCATGTTTATGAAGTCATAGGTCCTTTAAAAGCAAATACTTTAGTTCAGAATGCTGTCAGTAATCAGATAATATCAACCCCGACTTTAAGAGAAAACCTGACAGGTAAGTTTGGTGGAATATTTAATGTGCAGCAAGGGACATTGTATTTCAACAATAATTCAGCTGGAAAAAAGAAATATGAACCTCGATCGGAAGCTGTGATGACTGCCGATGAAGCAAAACTGGGAATATCAAATTACTTCAGTTTCTTTACTGGACGTTTCGGACAAACAGGAGAACCGACCTTCAGTAATATCAGTGTAAATTCCGATTCGATCAATGTGATTACATATACTGTTAACGATAGTGGCGTTCCTGCCATATTTGATAAGTTTAAAGTTATAAAAGCAAATTAAGAGATGAATTAAAAAATTAGAAGTACATAAGCTGTAGCAAATCTTGTGCACACAAAAGTCAATAATCCTTTTGTTGAAAGAACATTACTAGCTCCTTTTATACTCACAAAATTATATAAAAAACAATTTTGAATAATAAAAACATGATTAAAGAATTTAGTGCAGATAATCTTAAAGTTAAGATTTTTGAAACGCGGTTTGAAATGGGTGAACTCGCTGCAAAAGAAGCAGGGGAATGTATACTGAAACTATTGGCAAATAAGGATGAACTGAATATTATATTTGCTGCCGCTCCTTCACAAAATGATTTTTTTGCAGCCTTGGTTAAACACAGCGAAATTGATTGGAAGCGGATAAATGCTTTTCACATGGATGAGTATGTAGGCCTAGATAAAGAAGCACCTCAAGGATTTGGTAACTTTTTGAAAAATGCTATATTTGAACATTTACCATTTAAAAATGTATTCTATTTGTATTCAGATCAATTGTCGAACAAGGAAAACTGTGAGCGTTATGAAAAATTGCTAAAAGAATATCCTACTGATATTGTATTTATGGGAATCGGCGAAAATGGTCATATTGCATTCAACGACCCGCACGTGGCTCGTTTCAACGATTCGAACAGGGTGAAAATTGTTGATTTGGATGTAAGTTGCCGTCAGCAACAGGTGAACGATGGTTGTTTTACCACGCTAAATGATGTGCCTACATATGCTACTACGCTCACGATACCAGCATTGATGAGTGCAAAACATTTATTCTGCATGGTTCCAACAGACCGAAAAGCGAAAGCTGTGAAAGATACATTAGAAGGCGTAATCGATGAGAAATGTCCTGCATCCATTTTACGTAGACATGTTTCAGCCACTTTATACATCGACAAACAAAGTGCTGCACTTTTAAGAGATTAATTTTCAAAAATAAAAAATGGTTAAGCAAATAAAGCGTATTGTTTTTCTAATTGTGATTGGTTTGATGAATCACTTTGGAATTACTGGGCAAAATCAGAATTTTGCTGTAAAAGGATTTCATTTGGATCTGCGTTCTGAAGTTATGACCATGCCTGCCCTAAAAACATTTGCAAAGGAACTGTCTGATTTGAAAATAAATACCTTGGTCATGGAGTGGGAGGCAACTTTTCCTTACAAAATGAATGCGACTATAACCAATAAATATGGTTATAAACCTCAAGAAATTAAAGAGTTTATAAGCTATTGTACTGGTTTAGGAATAGACGTCATTCCGATTCATCATTGTTTCGGACATGTTGAATGGATTCTTCGACACGACCGATATCGCTATCTGAGTGAAGATAAAAAGGAAATATCGCAAATTTGCCCTTCGAAAATAGATGAAGCTAAAGTAGTTTTTAGAAGCCTTTTTAAAGAAATGGCAGCGTATCACACTTCGCAATACTTTCATATTGGTGGTGATGAAACCTATCTTCTTGGTTCTTGTGATGTTTGTAAACTGAAAGTAGAAAAAGAAGGTAAGTCGAAATTGTTTGTGGATTATATAAAAGCCATGTGTGAGATTGTGACAGAAATGGGCAAAACACCCGTTATTTGGGCTGATATAATTTTAAAATATCCGGAAGCAATCAAGGATATGCCGAAAAATGTAATCTACGTCGACTGGAATTATGGCTGGAAAAATAATTATTTTGGGAATACGCAAAAGCTTCACGAAGCAGGAGTCACTTTTTGGGGATCACCTGCTATGCGTTCAAGTCCGGACAATATGTATCTGACTTCCTGGGCTACGCATTTTAAAAATCAGGAAGATTTCATACCCTATGCTAGAAAAAATGGTTATCAGGGAATGATAATGACATCCTGGTCGACTTCAGGACTTTACGGTTTTATGTATGATCAAGGTTGGGAGGTTCAGGATATGGAACAAGTACGTAATGTTTATCCGCTGAACGGATTCAGAATTTTGCTGGCTGAATATTCGAAGGCGATAAATCAGCAAACACCTATTGATTCCAGAGAGTTTGTCATTGAATATGCACAAAGTCGTTTCGGACTTACGAATGAAGAGGGCAAATCGTTATGGTCTGTTTTAAAAGAGCCGCAGGAAGTAGTAAAAAATGGAAAAAGTTCTTCGGGCATTCCATTAGATGAAATGGTAGTACATACCAAAATTATCAGAGATCAACTTTATAAATTGAAGCCGGTTCGTAATATTAAAGAGTTTGAACATTTTAAATTGATGTATGATATTCGGGTAAACTATTTGAGTTTTAAAAAGATTGAATCTATTTATCAATCTGCTGATTATAGCAGATCAAGGACTGGTCAATTACTGACCATGGTTGAATCTGCAATCAGTGAAGAATTAAAGCTAGATAAACGGTTTTACACGCTTCAAAATGGTTTCCTGACAGACAGAGAAATTAAACAACTAAACCTGATTCGTAAACGTAAGATATTTGTTCTCCGGGATAATCTGAAAGCTCAACTTGTAAACTAAAATATCAATTCAGAAGTATGAAAAAAATACTTATTTTGAACCTATTTATCTTATTCTTGAATTTTGCTTATGCTCAAAATCCCGAAAAGATTGCAGACGTAAGCAATGAAATGCTTGATCGTGCAAAGCAATTCAAAAATGCAATTGCAACATCAAATGGATACAGAAGTGGGGTCTATGTTTATCAGAAGCGTACGATAGCAGATTATCAAAAAACTCCGGAACAACTGGCTGCGAGATTAGCGATTTTAGGTTTCACCGATGTGTATTTGGGCGTTGGAAGAATGTTAGATGAAGGAAATATCGATGACGAAAAATGGATTTGTAATTTTAATTCTAGTGCACATAAATTCGGCATGAAAGTGCATGTATCCGGATTAAGCAATTCGAAACTTTGGGTTGATAATAAACGGATTATTGATGATTGCAATTCAATCATTAATTTCAATTATTCAAATAAAAAAAATGTTCGGTTCGATGGCGTTACAGCCGATCTTGAACCGCATATCATGAAGAAAAATTTTGTG
>JBBQMQ010000362.1:0-4847 GCA_038329115.1 Bacteroidales bacterium | reverse complement strand
TCTCCCGAGGAGAGGGACTTGAATATGTACTGATTTATCTAAATATTTTACTGAAAATATATGTAGTCGATAGTAATTTAGCTCCCTCTCCTCGGGAGAGGGCTGGGGAGAGGTCTTAACTAAACGACATTGAATTATTAATTATGAATTATTTAAATAGGTGTATAAACCACAGCCACAATTTTAGCCGGTTGGTTGTCGGCCGCACTTACCAAATGATCCACAATTGAATCGTAATAAATGCTCTCGCCGGTTTCGAGAATGTATGTTTCCATGCCATAATTAATTTTCACAGAACCTTCGAGTACGAAAATAAATTCTTCGCCTTCGTGCGACGAAAGAATAGGCTCAAGTGTAAGCGATGGTTTAATGTCAATCAAAAACGGCTCCATGTGACGTCCGGTTTTGCTTGCTGCCAACGAATAGAAATCGAGATGCGAGTTGGCGTTGGAAAGCTGACTCGAAAATGTGGCCGGTTGTTGTTCTTTGCTTTTTCTGTTAATTACCGGACCAAGTTCATCGCTGTCATCCAAAAAAGTTCCTAAGCGAACTCCTAAAGCACGTGCAATTTTAATCAACGGCGATAGTGATGGAACAGTATCACTTTGTTCGATTAGTTCTATTTGAGCCGTGGTCAATCCGGATCGTTTGGCTAATTCTTCTCTGGAAATGTTTTTATCGGCACATAACGTGCTGATTTTTTCGCCTACAATGTGTTTGCTCATGAATAATATCGTTACGGTTTTAAATTGCCCGCAAAAATATAATAAAATTTGCATTAAAAAAAGGCTTTTGATTGAAATTTATTACAAATTCAATCAAAAACCTTTTAGAAAGTAATATGAGAAGAGTTATTGCTTACAGGTTGTAAATAATTCGGGTATTTCCTTTCAATTTATTTTTTTGAAAGCATTTTTGAATAACTACCGTCGGGTTTCAATAATTCAAGAGCTGCTTTTAAATCCTTGTCGGTTCGCAACGAGAATTGAATTTCACCTTTCTGGAAATAATAGCGTTTTATAATTTCAAGGCTCAATAAATCAATAATGTCTTTTTTATTTTCTTCAATGCTTTTCGAAATGTCCGGAACCAGTTTGGCCTTTAATGCTGTAAATTCGTCAGCCGAACGTTTGTCGAGTCCTTCGTATTTTGCCATGTCAAACAATTCGGTGTAGTATTTCTCGGTTTGTGAGGTGTACGTGAATTTCTTTTCAATCAGATAATCGGTAAACGTTTTAAAATCTTCGTCTGTAAGTTTAAATTCGGCCGGTGAAGCAATATTTTTGTGTTGTAGCACATACTGCGTTGCAAAATCGAAATATAAATTTTGAGCATAAATATAATATGCAATGTTTAGTTTCCGTTCGTCTTTGGTAATTGTGTCCGGCACAATTCCGCCACCGTCACGTACTTTTCTGCCGTTACGGGTCTTAAATTCCGTTGTCAGACTATCCGGAATATGACCCACACTTCCATCTTCGTTGCGATGACTGTAATCTATAGCCTGAATGCAGCGTCCGCTGGGGATATAATATTTGGCAGTAGTCACTTTTAAATGTCCTCCATAACCTACAGGGCGGATATTCTGCACCAACCCTTTTCCATATGTGCGTTCACCTACTATTACACCTCGATCCAAATCCTGAATGGAACCTGCTAAAATCTCTGAAGCCGACGCCGACGAACGATTGGCAAGTATTACCAGTTTCAAATCAGCAAAAATCGGGTCGATTGGAGTGCGGTAAGTCCGGTCCGATTCACCGTTTTTTCCTTTGGTAGTAACCACTTCGGTTCCTTTCGGTTCGAAATAACCAACAATTTTCACCGCTTCGTCAACCAAACCTCCACCGTTATTGCGAACATCAAGCACCAACGATTCAATTTTGTTGGTTTTTATAAGTTCACTTACAGCATTTTTTACTTCAATGGCGGCTCTGTCTGTAAATTCGCTCAACAGAACATAACCAACTTTATCGGATAAAGCAGCGTAATATTTTACGGGATTTACCTGGATTTTTTCACGAAGAAAAGACTTTTCAATTGGTTTTTTATCCCCTGGCCGCATGAGTTTTAATTTAATCGCGGTGTTCGGAGTTCCTTTTAGCCGGTTGCTCACCTCGCTTACCGTCATGCCTGAAATATTCCCTCCATCAATTTCCAAAATTATATCTCCGGCGCGAATGTCGTTCCGTTGTGCAGGCATGCCTTCATAAGGCTCTGAAACAATGATTTCTTTGTCCTTTCTCATGATTAAAGCACCGATTCCGGCGTATTCGCCAGTTGTCATAAACTTCAGGTCATCGGTTTCTTCTTCCGGCAAATAAACCGTATAAGGATCAAGTTTTTCGAGCATATTATCAATAGTCGACTTCATCATTTTGTCGTAATTCAGCGTGTCAACATAAAATATATCGAGTTCGCGAAGCAACGAATTAAAAATACTCAGATTTTTATTGATTCTGAAAGTACGCTGATTTTCGGGTGAAGTTCCGGAAACGGTTGAACTGATAAAAAGTAAGAGCAATGAGAAATAAATTATTTTTTTCATAATCAAAATTTGAAAATTTAGAATTAAACAATTAGCAAATAATCAAAGTTTTACGTTAGGAGGTAAAAAACCTGAAATATCTTTGCCATACGAAATCAAATCGCGCGTTACAGTCGACGAAATAAAAGAATATTCCGATTCGGTAAATAAAATAACCGTTTCAACTCCTGTAAGTTTCCGGTTGGCATCGGCAATCGTGCGTTCGTATTCAAAATCACCCACCGATCTTAGTCCGCGAAGTACGAAACCGGCTTCTACTGATAAAGCAAAATCGACTGTCAAACTATCGTAAGACTGAATTTTAACTCGCGGTTCGTTGGCAAAAGCCTGTTGTATTATTTCAATACGTTTCTCTACCGAGAAAAGTGTTTTCTTGTCCTGATTGATTCCAATTCCAATCACTATTTCATCAAAAATATGAAGTCCTCGCTGAACAACACTGAAATGCCCAATGGTAAACGGATCAAAAGTTCCCGGGAAAATGGCTTTTTTCATTTGATATTAATTTGAGTTTTTAATTCAATGTTGTTAAGTTAAAGATCTTCATTGAATGGAATCTTTGTGAACCTTAGTGCTTTTGTGACTTAGTGGCTGTTATTTTTTTTGCCACAAAGACTCTAAGTCACAAATTATCACAAAGAAATACACTAACTAAACGACATTGGTTTTTAATTGTAAAAAGAAATTCGATTTGTCCAGGCCGGATTCATTACAAATTCCAATATTTAAAGTTTGGTTTAATTATTGTAATAAGAGAACCCGTGTGATTTTAAATTCAGATTAACACAGTTGTATCTTAAAATCGAGTACAAAGATAGAAAATATTCATCTCGAGTATTAAAAACAACCGGATAAGTTTGATTTTTTTGGTTTTCATGCGTATTATTTCAATCTACTCGTTATCTTTGTCGGAGTTAAAATCCAAATTCTCAAAAATTTAAATAAAAATGCATTTTCGAAAAGTGTTTAAATTGATTTTAATTTTAATAGGACTTGGGTGTCAGTTTGCTTTATCCGGTCAAGAGGTTGCAACATTTCCAATCCCTTCGAAAGTTGATTTTGCAGGACAAAGCATTTCGCTGGAACGATACGATATGCGGGAGCGATATGACAGGGAACAAATTGTAATCGCCTATAATCATTCAAATTCTATTTTGCAAATTAAACGGGCAAACCGCTATTTCCCGATTATTGAACCAATATTGAAAAGAAACGGAGTTCCTGATGATTTCAAGTATCTGGCTGTGATTGAAAGTAATCTTGATACAAGAGCTGTTTCGGGCGCACAGGCGGCAGGACTCTGGCAATTGATGCCAAAAACCGCACAACAATTCGGACTAGAAGTGAGCGATGAAGTGGATGAACGTTATCATATTGAAAAAGCAACGGAAGCGGCTTGTACATATTTTAAGAGTGCGTATAAAAAATATCAAAACTGGACAACGGTTGCAGCTTCGTACAATGCCGGAATGGGCAGAATATCCGAAGAAAAATCGAATCAGCAGGTTAATGAAGCTTTTGATATGCTGTTGTCATCCGAAAGCAGCCGGTATATTTTCAGATTAATTGCAATGAAACGTTTTCTGGATAATCCGAAGGCATTTGGTTTTTCGTTGCAACGAAATGATTTTTACCAAACAATACGAACTATTGAAGTTGAAGTGAAAGATTCGGTAAGTGACTGGACAACATGGGCTTCCAAGTATGGAATCAGTTATGCACAACTGAAAGACTTTAATGTATGGCTACGTGATAGGAAGCTTATAAATCAAAACAAGAAAACCTATAAAATTCAGTTGCCGGATAAGTCGGATTTGATGTTCAACAGCTCAAAAATAATTATTCACAACCCCAATTGGGTTAATTTATAAAAGACTAATATACCATTTAGGACAAAACAATCTCAAATATTTTTAATTCTAAAAAATTATGTTTATGAAGAAAATCCTTTTTGTGGCAGTACTTCTGCTATCAGTTTCATTTGCCAGTGCGCAATTCAATTTCGGAATCAAAGCGGGCTATAATTCATCGCTTACCTTTGATAATGTCAGTTCGGTAACTAACGGTGGATATAATTTGAATTCAGTTCAGGCAGAAATGTGGAATAATTTCCATGCAGGTCTTTTTGCCCGGGTTGGTTTTGGAAAAACGGTTTATATTCAACCAGAATTGCTTTATTCTGTTCAGAAAAAGAATTATCAGGTTTCTTTTCAGGATGTTACAAATGGATCTGTGACTTTAGACAAATTTGCAAATGTCAGTACTGTTGATATTCCAGTAATGTTGGGAGTGAAACTCC
>JBBQMQ010000361.1:0-4895 GCA_038329115.1 Bacteroidales bacterium | reverse complement strand
ACAAGGCTGTTTGGCGTGCGCACCATCCAGTTTGAAATTTGTTTTGGAATGATCAAAAGTTATATCTTTCCAGTCTTTCACAGTATGGCAAACTGTACAATTCTCGTTAGGGAAATATTTTTCCTGAATAAATCTTTTATGTTCATTTTTATGACAATCGTTACATTTACTTCCAATATTTCTAAAAGTCCAACTGTCTTGTTTTTTATGACAGGCAATGCAGGGTGTAGCTAAATGCGAACCTTCTAAACTGAATTTTGAAAGATTATGCTTTTCAATGGTGTATGTGCTCGGCGAAAAACCATCATTAGTATGACATTGATTACAGTCGGGGGAAATGTTATTTTTGGCAAATTCTTTCTTGTGATAATCTGTATGGCAATTATAGCAATGATCATGCTTTATTGGAGCTGTCAGGCTGACTTTATGACAAGATTTACAGGCAACTGAATTGTGTTTTCCAAGGAGTATAAACCCTGTTTTATCATGATTAAATGTGTTTAATCCCTTGACATTATGAAATGATTCTTCGGAGTGACATTGTTTGCAATTTTGCCCGAATTTATTGTCGTGAACATCTTTGTGGCAAGCTGTACAATTTCCAAATTCGATTCCTCTGAATTTCTGAACCGGTTTTCCATCAATAATTTCTGTTTTGTGACATTTTTCGCAAACTACATCTTTGTGTTTTCCAACCAACGGAAAACGTGTCGTATTGTGATCAAAACCAGTAGGATTTTTAAATGTATTGAAGTTATGACAATTTGTACATTTTGGCGCCATTCTACCCTGATGATGATCGGCATGGCATGATAGACATTGCTGGTCTAATCCCATAAAAGTTCCAGCCTTTTTTTGCAATCTTTCATCTTTGTTGAATGCAGGTTTGTGGCAAGAGCTACAATCAAGTGTGGCGTGTTTTCCTTTTAATTCGAAGCCTGTTTTCGTATGAATGAAATTCTTTTTATCGAAGTGGATGATTTGGAAATTACGTCCGTGATGTTCGTTATGACATGTTACACACTCTTTTCCGGTAACATCCGAAGAAGCATGATAACCTTTACCGAGTGCAATATTTGTTTTTATAATCTGGTGACAGGCCAAACACTTTTCTCTGACAACTTTGTTTCCAACAGCATGACATTTGGTACAATTGGTTACACCATCTAAATAGGCATGAACTTTACTCAAATCTCCGGGAGAAATCTGAGCGTATACATTATATCCATAGAATATGAAAATTACAAATACAAAATAAAGCTTATGCAAATTCATATTGGAAATAAATTTTAAAAGTATTTAGAATGTAAGGTTTTTTTAAAAAGCTTATAATTAATGTTTTAAGACGATTTCACCATGCTTGGTGGTTATTAATATTCCGGTTTTTCTCAAAAATTCAGTCGGCAATTCACCTCCAGCAAAAATGAAAACCAAATCATTTGGTAGTTTATGCACTTCAGATAATTCATTTTCAGTGTATAAAACTGAATTTTTATCAATCGATACAATATTTGAACTGAATTTCACATCAATTAATCCGCTTTTAATTGCATCGTTTATTTTTTCGTTGTTTTTCGTTTTTATTCTATTAAAAGCATTGCTGCGGTACGATAATGTAACTTTATTTTCGTCTGCCAGAAGTAAAGCAGATTCAATGGCAGAATCACCACCGCCAACAATCAGAATATTCTTGTTTTTAATTTCTTCTGGTTCCAAAAGCCGGTATGCAACCTTTTCTGAGTCTTCGCCCGGTACATTGAGTTTTCGTGGTGTTCCACGTCTTCCAATCGCCAGTAAAACCGTTTTAGTGTTATAACTTTCACCATTTATAGTTTCCACATTAAAAGTATCACCATTTGGAGTAATGGACTGAACTTTAGAGTTTTCTTTTATTTTAATATCATTTTTAAGAATCACTTTGTGCCACAATTCAAGCAATTGTACTTTCGAAGTTTCTTTAAATTTAACTTTACCGTACAACGGAAGATCCATGGGTGCAGTCATTACAATTTTAGAGCGTGGAAAAGTAAAAACTGTTCCACCCAGCGTGTCTTGTTCCAATGTCAATACATTTAATCCAAATTTCTTTGCAGTAAGTGTTGCCGAAATACCTGCCGGACCGGCCCCGACAACTACTAAATCGTATTCGGCATTTACTCCCTTCTTAATCGTTTTTGCAATATTTTCAACGGCTTCTTTACCCTGAGTAACTGCATTTCTAATTAATCCCATTCCACCTAACTCACCGGCAATATAAATTCCCGGAACGTTGGTTTCGAAAGTCAAACTTACATGCGGTAAATCAACTCCTCGTTTCTCAGTTCCTATTGATAATGAGATTGCTTCAACCGGACAAGCTCTAAAACAGGCACCGTGTCCGATGCAATGCGAAGCATTTATAGTGGTTGCTTTTCCGTTTCTGATTCCTAAAATATCTTGTTCGGGACATGCAGTTATACATGCACCGCTTTTAATGCAGCGGTTTGGGTCAACTACCGGATACAATGAAACCGGTTCGTGAACTCCATCTTCTTTTGCCTGCGCAATTTTTAATTCCACTACTTTGGAATCTCGTTTTTGCTTGAGAATATAAATGAGCAAAACAATAATTATAAGCAGAGCAATTGAACTATATATAGCAATTTCAATTAATGATTCCATAATTTAAAAAATCCATTTATAACCAAATGTAATGACTATAACGATATGTATTGTCATGATAATCAATAAAATTAACGCGAATGGCAAATGTGCAAAATGCCAGTATTTAAAAAGGTTTTTCATTTTATCCAACCGATCTATTCGGCTTGATAATCTTTTTTGTTCGTTAATAAGTTTCTGTACTTTAGCATAATCTTTCCCCGATATGTTCTTTGAAATCAGTTTCAGTTTTGATCTTGAAAATTTACTGTCTTTTATTTCGGAAAAATCAATCTGATATTTATTCATCAATTCTTTGTCAAGCTCCGATTTCAGATTTTGAACTTCAAATAGATTTAATTCACGACCTTCAATAGTACGTGGAATCTGAAGATATACAAACCGTCCAAATATTCCGCTTGCCCAAACACCAGCCATACTCCAGAATCCAACAGAAACAATTCCACCGAATTTAAATGAAGTATGAAATAATATCAATACAGGTCCGATTGTACATAGAAAAATATGAAATTCGAGCCAGTATTTCAATACTCCAATTCTGGAAAATATCTTCAACCGCTTTCTGGCCATGTACGAAAATATACCAAATACAAGTATTATACTTCCAAAAATACCTAATCCGTGACCAATAATTCCACTTGGTTTCAATTGTTGATACAAAGGATGAAAAAATCGTTCTTCTATTGGCAAACTGTAATAGCTCATGCCAATATAGGTAAGCACAACAAGTGCAACTATAATTATTAATGAATAAAATGTAATACTTAGTCTGTGAACAAATCGGGTCATAAAGAGTTTTTTGGTTCAAGTAAAATGAACAACTGAATGAATGAAAATTTTAAATCAATAATCAGAAAAAGTAGATCAATTAAAGTTTTATTTCGTTTTAAATTTTTTATTAGCATTAAATGCCCACAAAACCAGTACAATTATAGCAATAATAATGAAATAGAGAATAGTTGGAACGGGTGGAGGCGTACCCTGACCATAGGAATGCATCCCTGACAGATAATAATTTACTCCGAAAAACGTCATTATTATTGTGCCGAAACCAATAAGCGACAAACTGCTTAGAACGAACTGATTATTTAGTTTTGGAACATTTCGCAAGTGCAAAATAGCTGAATAAACCAAAATACTTACCAACGCCCATGTTTCTTTCGGATCCCAGCCCCAGTATCTTCCCCACGATTCATTGGCCCAGATTCCACCAATAAAACAACCAATTGTCAACATCAACAATCCTACAATCATAGCCAACTCAATAATATAGCTGATTTCCTGAATGTTGACATTTAGACGGTTTGCATTCTTTTTTGTGCGGGCAATCATTAAAGCCAGATTGAGAAATCCGAGCAAAGCAGCCATAGCTAAAAAACCATAGCTCGAAGTAATAATAGCCACGTGGATAATTAACCAGTACGATTTAAGAACAGGAACCAGATTTGTAATTTCAGGATTCATCCAACTCATTCCGGCAACAAATAATGCTATTGCTGATAAAATGCCGGTTACAGCTAATGTGATAGGTGATTTTCTTGCAAAAAGCAATCCGGAAAGTGCAGCTGCCCAACCTACGAATATCATCGTTTCATAGCCGTTACTCCACGGTGCATGACTTGAAATGTACCAACGTATTGCTAAACCGGCAGTATAAATTCCAAATACAAGCCAGAATGGATAAATGGCCAGATTTAACGTTTTGTCTAAGCCAGATTTCTTTTTAAAAATATCTACTAAATGCAGAATAAGAAGCAATAAACCAATTAATACATAGGTAATTGCAAGCATTCCAAATATATTTATGTTATTATAAAAAATCTCAAGATTAATTTTTGATTTGGATGGTAAATTTGTTCCTCCGTTAAAAATCTGATAATTTTTTATTACTGTCAATGCTTCATTCGCCTGCCCCCAGTTTCCCGATGACATTGCTTCACTATAAGCTTTGTAATAGTTTTCCAATAATATTTCAGGTGAATTATCCGCAGTAGCACGAACATCATTTTTACCGCCCATTATGGCACTAATTTGTTCTTCCGACATGCCGCCCATTCCTTTAGGTGGAGTTTTGCCTTCCACGCCGGCAGGAACTTTTGTTTCAGCTGAGCCGCCCATACCTTGTGGAGCTGACATTCCATCCATTCCTTCCGGTGCACCTGCATTCATTCCACCCATAGCTTCGTGAGGATTTGCCTGACCCGGAACACTTTTCATGGTATGTTGAGCAGTTC
>JBBQMQ010000360.1:0-4900 GCA_038329115.1 Bacteroidales bacterium | reverse complement strand
CATAAAAGGAAGCCCGCTCATCGAATATAAATAAGGATACGGATTAGCGCTTACAGTATAGAATTGACGAAAATCTTCGAAAGCAGCATCCATCTTGGACTCGTTCCAGTCCAGCAAACTCAGACTGAGTAAAGCATCGGCCTTCGATTCAGGATTGGCAACTGCCAGATTAAAATACTTGCGCGCTTCAACACGATTATTGTTGGAGAAAGCTTCCCAACCTTTTTTGTAATCTTCTGCATTGCCTGCAAATGCGATATTCAAAAAAGCGAATTGTAAAAGTAATAATACGAATAATGATTTTTTAAACATGATGTTGATAACTTACTTTGTAATTTTTAATATGTGAAATTTATAGAATATTTGTTATTTTACAAGTGTGCAAAGATGAGAAATTAATTTTATTTTTACAATGTTTCTTTCAATGTTTTCTTAAAAAAACAAAGTTATTTGTGTAATAATTTATGCAACAAGTTTATTCCAACCGAAGAATTGAAACTTATGAAGCAATAGTTATGATAAAATTAATCGCTTTTATTGTTTCGATTTTGAGCAGGATATAAATGCGTGGAGAGCGCTATTATCCATAATTCTTTGACAAATAATGAGTTCCGAAACAGGAATTGAAATATAAAGTGGTATAAAAGGTGGCTTGTAATCTACTTTTGTAATTATTACCGGAGCAATGCCCAGTCTGACAATATCGAGTATTTTTGCCGCAGAATAAGATAAGTCAATGGAAAGTCTTTTGTCAAATGGGCCGCGATCAGTGACTTTTACAATAACTTCACAATCATTTTTGGGATTGCGGACTTTCAGATAAGTTCCAAACGGATACGTTTTGTGCGCACAAGTCATACTATCCGGATGATATCTGCTTCCATCTGTGGTATGGCGTCCTTTCAGTTTGTTGCTGTAGTACGTTGCAATAACATGCTGCTGAGCCTCGCTAAGCGTTGAGAAAAGAAAGATAACTAAAAATGGCAAATAGAAATTCTTCATGGTGTAGTTTTATGATTACAAATATCGGAAAATCAATTCTAATTTGCAATCCGAATCCGTTTTTTTAATTTTCTATATGATTTAAGAGGTTTTTATTTTTAAAAATGGATACGATGAATTGCTAAAAAATGCATTGTTCATTTCAACAAAAAACCGTACCTTTGTCTACTTAAAAAACTGCTTATCATTATGAGCCATACCGACCAACAATTTGACCAGGCCGCATCCATTTGCCGTGATATTTTTACCAAAAAAATGAAAGATTACGGCTCATCATGGCGTATACTTCGCCCGCAATCCGTTACCGACCAGATTTTTATAAAAGCCAACCGAATCCGCAGCATTGAAACAAAAGGAGTTTCGAAAGTGGACGAAGGAATTCGTTCGGAGTTAATTGCCATTGTCAATTACGGCATAATTGGATTAATTCAACTGGAATTAGGACATTCCGAAACCGACGATTTGACTTTTGACAAAGGTGTGGAACTTTATTCCAGATATCTGCTGGAAGCAAAAAAGTTGATGATGGATAAAAACCATGATTACGACGAAGCCTGGCGAACCATGAGGATGGAATCGTATACCGATTTGATTTTGATGAAGATTTACCGCACGAAGCAAATTGAAGATAATCAGGGACAAACATTAATTTCGGAAGGTGTTGATGCTAATTATTTTGATATGATTAATTATGCCATATTTGGATTGATAAAGATGCAGGAAACAAACATTTAAACCACCAAAGAGCATTAAAATCAAGAAGTTATACTATCTTCACATTCTCTCCTTCGGAGGGGCTTGGGGAGGCTAATTATTTACACATGAAAAGTGATTCTCTCGAATTGAAAAAGAACCCGTATATCCAAAAAACAGGATCTGTTTTATTACAAATATCCCTGATTTTGTTAGGATGTGTGTTTATTTTCTCAGGTTTTGTCAAAGCCATTGATCCACTTGGTTCAACCTATAAGTTCGATGATTATTTCCGAGCTTTTGGTGGAGTTTTTGAATCATTTACGAATATTTCTTTCCCGTTAGCTATTCTGCTTTCAACTATTGAGCTTGTTATCGGGCTGAGTTTGTTGTTCAGAGTTCAACTACGTTTGACAACTTTTGCAGCATTGGCTTTTATGGCCGTAATGACACCGCTCACCTTGTACATAGCACTGAAAAAGGATTTGGTGACCGATTGCGGCTGCTTTGGCGATGCATTGGTAATCAGCAATTGGGCTACTTTTTTCAAAAATATAGTGTTGGATGCATTAGTTATACTGATACTTGTTTTTCTGGAGAAATTCAAACCCGTTTTTAAACGGAAAGCACAGCCAGTTGCACTTGGAATTTTTGTGGTTTTCGCACTTGGCTTGTCGGCTTTTTGTTACTGTCATTTACCACTGATTGATTTTTTACCCTATAAAGTGGGTGTAAATATTCCAAATTCTATGCAGGCTCCCGATAATGCGGCTACAGATATATATGAGACTACATTTATTTATGAAAAGAATGGTTTGCAAAAGGAATTTACCCTGGAAAATTATCCAAAAGGAGATTCGACATGGAAATTTGTGGATCAAAAAACGATAACGATTTCGAAAGGTTTTAAAGCTCCAATCCATGATTTTTCCATCGTAAATGCCCAATTTGAAGATATAACTGAAGATGTTCTCTATAATCCGGGGTATACTTATATTTTGACTATGTATGATTTAAGCAAAACTTCTCGGGAAGGAGCTTTAAAGGCGGAAAAAATATATAAAAAAATAAAGGATTCAGGCGTAAAATTTTATGCATTAACAGGTTCTTCTGATACGGATGTTCAAGAATTTGTAAATAAAACCGGCGTAACTTTTCCATTTTGTAAAACTGATCCTACTACGATAAAAACAATTATTCGGGCAAATCCCGGTTTGGTTTTGATTAAAAAAGGAACTATTCTTCGAAAATGGAACTGGAGAGATTTTGAATAGATTGTTTAAAAGATAGTCAATGAAAAAGAAAATCGCGTTGATAATAGTAATTGGTTTTGCGGCACTGCTTAGTGCGCAGCAATATCGCCCTCCGCAGTCACAATTTATCCCGGAGCACGATTTTCGCTTTGGTGTGGGTGTGAAAACATTTGAAGCTGCTAATTTGAATTTCACCTTTTTTGATTTGGATCTGTTTCAATCGCCAATTGATTTTACTACCAAAGATTTTTATTCAGGAGCCCGTTATACTACCAATTCATGGTTTCTGGAATATATTTATCAGGCAAATAGTTGGTTTGGAGTTGGGCTGGTAGCCAATTATCTGGCTTATTACAATAATTATCTTGATGGCGTGACCAATGAAAATGTTGGCAATAACTACACGCAGCATTTTTCAATTTATCCCACCATTCGTTTTACCTGGCTTCGAAGAAATAATTTTAATATGTATTCTTCGTTTGGTATTGGACAACGAATTGTTACAAACCATGATTATTTGCGTGATATAAATTCCACGAAAACTTACAATAGTATTGCCGGTCAGATTACTTTGGTTGGATTCACGCTGGGAAACAAAATTTATGGTTTCTCAGATTTGCTCACCTTGGGAAGTCAGGGAGAGTTAAATGTTGGAATCGGATATCGTTTAAGTATACCTCAAAAGAAAAATAATCATGAAAAATAGACAGATTATACTTTTTTTTGCAATATTACTTGCTTTGCTGAGCTCCTGTGTTATTCGCGAGCCTGAAAGTAAATCGGTGCTGACTAATGGCGGAATGAAAATGTTCCGTCTGGCGGAAGATGATATTATGCAACAAGTCAGGATTTTTGATATTATGCTTTTCCTGGATAAATATATGCATAAACCGGAATCGCAAAAAGCACTTTTCCTGAAAGACAGTTCAGAGTACAATCTTCGCATTTTTGATAATAAGTGCTTATTCAGAGCGAATTATGATACTTTATATGTAAAGTTGGATAGTCAACAGTCCATTTACACACCCGGAGTTGAATTATATGTTGTCAGTAAAGACAATTATAACGATACAATTCGGGTGAAATGTGTTCAGAAGAACAAATGGCAAATAGCAATGGAAAGAACTGGTTTTATGAATTGGGGCGTGAAGCAGTTGGAAACTACGCTGACTTGTCTCGAATCATCATCACCAACAAAATATAAAAATTCGGATTTTGAAATTACCGGCAGTGCAAATCTCGAAAGTCTTTTTTATGGATATGACACCTTTATGGATTATACAATTACTGAGCCGCTAAAGCATATTAAAGGTTCTACCGTATTTAATACCGGGGCGATAAATGTTTCAGCCGTTGATTCTGTTTCATTGGAACAACAGACAGTTGTTGGTACATATATAAATACAACAAAACCTTCAGTGGAGATTTCAATACGTGGAATATCATATGTTTATGAAAATTGGGCGTATTATTACTATTAATTTATTACAGGAAATTTTTAATTTTCAAACTATATAATTTATAAAAAAGATGAGAAAAAACATTGTTGTAGGAAACTGGAAAATGAACAAAACCCTGCAGGAAGGGTTGGCTTTGGCAACCGAATTGAATGAGGCTTTGGCCGGAGCAACACTTAATTGTGATGTAGTTATCGGAACTCCGTTTATTCACCTTGCAAGCGTAGCTGCTGCAGTTGATACGAAAGTTATCGGTGTGGCTGCTCAAAACTGTGCAAACAAAGAATCTGGTGCTTATACAGGCGAAATCAGTGCTGCCATGGTAAAATCTACTGGTGCTGACTATGTAATTTTGGGCCACTCCGAACGTCGCGAATATTATGGCGAAACAAGTGCAATTTTAAATGATAAAGTAGCTTTGGTACTTGCAAACGGACTGACACCAATATATTGCTGTGGAGAAGCATTGGACGTTCGTAATGCTAACGCACAAAA
>JBBQMQ010000359.1:0-4903 GCA_038329115.1 Bacteroidales bacterium | reverse complement strand
TACGACCTGGAAGAAACTGTCCAATTATGGAACAACTGCCTTTCCGAAATCTTCAGATCAATTAAAGACAATCCGGTTTACCGGAAATAATATGCATGATTTTGCGTGGTTTGCCGACAAGCGTTTTCACGTGATGAAAGGCAAAGTCATTCTTCCAAAAACTGGAAAAGGAGTGGCCACATGGTTGCTTTTTACCAACCAGCAATCTAAACAATGGAAAAAAGCCATTCCATATATGAATAATGCCATTACCGATTTTTCTAAATGGGTCGGCGATTATCCGTATTCCACCTTTACAGCCGTTCAGAGCGCGCTCACAGCGGGTGACGGAATGGAATATCCGGGCATTGCCGTGATTGGTTTGGCAAAAGATGATTTTACACTCGACAAAGTGATTGGGCACGAAATAGGTCACAACTGGTTCTACGGTGCGCTTGGTTCCGACGAACGGCGTTACCCGTTCATGGATGAAGGAATTACAACCGCTTACGAAGTTCGGTATTTAGCTAAAAAGTACCCTGAAAAAAAACTCTGGACGCCTTATTTCCAAAATTTAAAACAGGCAAAATTCTTTCACGTTGACAAAATGCCGGAACAACGGATCATGGAATTCGAATGGCTTATTCAGGCACGAACCAACCTCGAGCAACCAATGAATCTGAGTTCCACCGACTTCAATGAACAAAATTATTACCTGATGCTTTATAACAAAGCAGCTATCAGTTTCAATTATTTAAGAGCTTATCTGGGCGATTCGCTTTTTGATTTGACCATGCAAGATTATTATCAGAAATGGAAATTTAAACATCCTCAACCCGAAGATCTTCGCGCTGTTTTTGAATCGCAAACAGGTAAAAACCTGAGTTGGTTTTTCGATGATTTGTTGGGAACCAACAAGCGACTCGATTATAAAATGGAGAAATTTGAAAACGGAAAACTGTTGGTCAAAAACGCGGGTGAACTGGCTTCACCGTTGGTAATTGCCGGAATGAAAGGCGACTCGGTATGTTTTGAAAAATGGATGGATGGTTTTGAAGGACAGAAATGGATAGATGTTCCGAAAGGTGATTTTACCGAATTAAAAATTGATCCGAAACACCAAATGCCTGAACTTTACCGGCTAAATAACAATATCCGAACCACCGGCATTTTTCCCAAAGCTGATCCTATTCAACCGCAACTGCTGTTCAGCATCGAAAATCCTGAAAAACGACACTTAATGTACATTCCTGTAGCCAACTGGAATCATGAAAATGGTTTTATGGTGGGTATGGCAGTTCATAACGGTTTTATTATCCCCAAGCAATTAGAATATTTTGCCATGCCATTCTATACATTTAGTAGTTCTACGCTGGTCGGTTACGGCAGAATTGCCTATAATATCATGCCTTATAATAATATCATCAAACGGGCAACGGTTAGTTTAGAAGGAACTCAATTTGGAGCTCCCGGCAATCAAAACTATCTTAGATTAAAGGCCGGGCTGGATATTAATTTCAGAACAAATAAAGAAACGAATCCCATTCGGCAGAAAATATACGGTCGATATTTGCTGGCTTCCGATCTTTACCAGATTGAAAATTTTGTACCTGCAACAATGAATTCCTACTTGCAACTTGGCTATAACCTGCAAAAAAACACGCTGGTAAATCCGTATAATTTGTCGGTTTCATTTGAATCAGGAAAAGCATTTCAAAAAGCGGCTGTAGAGTTTAATTACAAATACAGCTATACAGGTCAAGGAAATGGCTTGGAGATGCGCTTTTTCGGAGGAACAATGCTTAATAATTCGGAAACAAATTCGTTCTACGCTCTTTCACCAAATGGCCGAAGTGGCCGCGACCAATATCTTTACGAAGGCATTTATCCCGATCGTTTTAATATTTTTCCCACTACGCTGTTTTCACGGCAAATGACCATTTCCGAAGGTGGTTTGGTGTCAAATGTCACTGAAAAACTAGGTTACAGCAAATGGCTCATTTCGCTTTCATTTACAAGCAGTTTGCCCTGGGGAGCAGAAAAAACAGGAATCAAACCGTTTGTAAATCTTTTGATTAATGATCATGGACTTGGCGGGAGATACAATTCGATCTTTTTCGGAGAAGCCGGACTGAAAGCAAGTTTGTTGAGCCTTTTCGAAATTTATATTCCTTTTCTGGTGACAAATAATATTCAATCCATTAATAGTGGAGTCAAAGACCGAATCAGAATTGTACTGAATCTTGATTTTTCCAAAGAAATGAAAAGTGGAACAGCAATTGGAAATTAAAATCCCCGACAATATTTTTGACGGGGATTCTTAAAAGTCATTTTGTCAATTAGTTACGAGAAAAACATTCCTCCATTGATATCAATGTTAGTTCCGGTCAGATAATCGGAATCGGAACAAGCAAGGAACAATACAAGATCGGCAATATCACCGGCATCGCCTTCACGACGAAGCGGGTAAACTCCTTTCATACGTTCACGGTTTTCAGGAGTATTGAAACGATCGTGGAATGATGTAGCAATAGTTCCCGGAGCAAGCGCATTTACACGGATTCCCTTTGGCCCAAGTTCTTTTGCCATCGAACGGGTGAAAGTCATAACAGCACCTTTGGCAGTTGCGTACATGGAAGCTCCCGGACCGCCACCATCACGCGCTGCAAGTGAAGAGAAGTTCACAATGGCCGAACCGGCAGGCATGTAAGGAACTGCATCACGGGTACAGAACCAGCAACTTTTCATATTTACATCCATCAGGAAATTGTACCAGTCTTCGTCCTGTTCGGTAATAGTTTTTCTACCAACCAAACCACCAACAACATTTGCCAACACATGAATTTCGTTACCAAACGCCTTGATTGTTTCATCAAATAAACGTTTTACATCTGCTCCAACGGTCATGTCTCCCTGCACGATAATTCCCTCCGAACCCAATTCCTGAACCATTTTCAGTGTTTCCTGAGCATCTTCGGGATTATCGAAATAATTGATCACCACTTTAGCTCCTTCCGAAGCTAATTTCACTGAAATGGCACGTCCTAAATCACGTGCTCCGCCGGTTACTACGGCAACTTTTCCTTCTAATTTCATAATAATAAAATAAGCCCCCTGAATCCCCCTAAAGGGGAATTTTAAAAGGCGATGAATTTATTTGTTTTATTTGTATAATATTTAATTTTGGTCTTTAAGTCCCCCTTTGGGGGATTTAGGGGGCTGTTATTATTTAATTTGTTCAATTTTCCCTGCTGTCAGATAAATGGAAATCAACGACATCGGTACCAATGCTGCCAATAGTCCGAATAACAACGTCCAGCTTTCAATCTGACCGGCAAATAATATGGCTAATATTGTTCCCAATACAGCCGCAGCACCTCCCAATCCGGCTAAAGATCCAACTGATTTTCCGCAATGCAAATCGCTTGGTAAAGTTTGAATATTGACGATGGTAAATTGAAATCCTCCCAGTACAAACCCCATAAGGATAACTGCTAAAACGGCATTGGATGCCATTACAGAAGCTATTATAGCAGGAACCATTATTAATCCCCCGATTAGCATCGCTGTTTTACGCGCTTTATCCACTGTTGCTCCTTTGCGGATTAAGTATCCTGAAAACCATCCACCGGAAATGCTTCCAATCATGGCACCAACGTATGGAATCCATGCTGAAAAAGCCAATTCTTTGATGTTTAATTTAAATTCCTGTACTAAATACATTGGAAGGAAAGTGACAAACATCCACCAGATTGGATCCAAAAAGAAACGGCCCAGTATAACAGAATAATTCTTTTTATTTGAAAGTAATTGTCCCCAACTTTTGGCAACTTCATTTGTAATTTTTGATTCAGGTTGGCCGCTCAAAATATAGTCACGTTCTTCATCGGTTATCCAATTGTGATCTTTAGGTCCTTTTTTATTAATTATCAACCAGGGAATTAACCATAACAAACCCAGGCAACCAACAACGACAAAAGTCATTTCCCAACCCAACGAAATATACAACATTAAAATAATAATAGGAGCCAGGATAGAACCGATTGAAGCCGCAGCACCAAAAAGTCCTTGTGCAAAAGCACGTTCTTTTTGTGGAAACCATTCAGCATTACTTTTGGTAGTTCCCGGCCACGGACCGGCTTCACCTAATCCGAGCATCATCCGAAATCCGGTAAGTGAAACTTTTCCCTGAGCCAATGAAGTTAGTGCATCCGCAGTTCCCCAAATTAATACTGAAGTAAGGAAACCTTTTCGTGTACCGATTTTATCATACAATTTTCCCGAAAAAAGCTGGCTGAAACCATAGGCAATCATAAAGAAAATCGTTATTTGACCCAACATGTCTTTTGCTTGTTTAGAAGAAACTTCAGGTGAAGCGTTTGGATCAACAATGCCTAAATCGTAAGCAATTCCCTGACGATTTACTACTATTTGGCCATTCTTTTTGAAAGATACATTTTTTGCCTTCTGAATTATAACGTCTCCTTTTTTTGAAACAAGACGATACGTGTTTTCCTGAGCCAAAAAGACAGCTTCATTCTCACTTTGAGCAGGATCAATTTTGTCTACAAGTTTATACTCAATATTGGCAACCCACATGTAATTGAGGGTTCCTCTATCTAAATAATTGATAACGGTAATGAGACAAATCATTCCAATTATCCACCAACGTAATCCTTTGACTTTCAGACCTGCCCCCCAACCCCCTGAAGGGGGAGTTGAAGTTGTTTTGTTTTCATTTTCCATGTTTTCATTATTTCAAATAATAACTTTTATAAGAAATCTTGTCGCATTGGACTGAATGTGTCAATCAGGATTCCTTCTTCGATACAAACTGCACCATGAAGTAAATCGGGTGCCACGTAGAAAGCATCACCTGCTTTTAATATCTGTTTATTTCCATCAATCGTAACTTCAAAAACCC
>JBBQMQ010000358.1:0-4923 GCA_038329115.1 Bacteroidales bacterium | reverse complement strand
CCAAAAAGGGAAACCCGCAGCTAATGTTTTCTCAATACCTACAACGACAAACAACCCCAAACCAATTGCATCGAATATAAAAAAAGTATTGTTTAATCTAATCAAATATTTCCCAAAGGCAATAACCGTTATCAGTGCTGCGGCGGTAACAATCAAATATGACGGCTGCAACATCCAGAATGGAGTTACGTTTAAAAGTAAATCTCTGATTGTTCCACCGCCAATGGCAGTAACCAAACCGACAACATAAGCACCAAACCAATCGAACCGTTTTGCTGAAGCCAAACGAATTCCACTTATTGCAAATGCAAAAGTTCCTGTGTAATCAATTACGTCAATAAAGTTCATACGCAACAGCTATCAAAACAGTTTCATAAAAGAAAAGCGCATCAAAAATACTTTGACACGCTTTTTAGTTTATTTCGGACGAATTATTTTTTTACAGGGGCAGCAGGAGCAGGTTTATTTGCTTCAGGAGTTTCTCCAAAGTTAGGAGCAACTACGCCCGGTTCAGCTTGTTTTTGGTGTTGATATTGCGATTTAATTTCAGAATCGTTAGTTGCAGCTGGCTGATTTGCCCGAACACCTACAGTTGCTACTGAAAGAACTACCACAAAAATCACTAAACCCCAGGTTGCTTTTTCAACGAAATCAGTTGTTTTGCGAACTCCCATGATTTGGTTTGAAGAGGAAAAACCTGCTGCTAAACCACCACCTTTTGAATTTTGAACCAACACTAACAAAGTAAGTAAAACCGAGGCAATTACAATTAAAATAATAAGTAAGATGTACATAATAAGATTTATTTTTTTGAGTTTAAGATCACTTTTTCTAAAAAACGAATTTGGTCTGCAAAGTAAACACTTTTTTTCGGATTATTCAAATTTAATTTCTTCAATATTTCAATTGCTTCACTGTATTTTCTATCTCTAATCAGTTTCTTTGCATTTATTTCCGAAATTTCAACATCATTTAATGGTGAGTTTGAAATTTCAACGGGCTTTAAGTCAAGATTTAGTTCCAGAATCTGCGTATTTAGTTCTTTTGTTACATTCACTGAATTAACAGGTTGAACTTGTTGGATTACGGGAACTTTATGTTCAGCGACCACCATTGTCCGTGCCGATTTCAATCGTTCTGCCAACACTTTCAGTGATTGTCTGGCATCTCCTCCCTGTCGTTCAAGAGAATCAATCATATCAAAGTAATCACCGGATGATTTTGTTGTATGTTCTCGCCTGTAATGCTCAGATGAGAGTTTCTTTTCAGGATAAATATAATAATAGAGCCTGCGTCGATTGGATGTATATAAAGTAGTAAGTTTCAATTGAGCTTCAAAATGAATGCTGTTTGACAACCGCAACGCCTTCGTATATAAAATCCTTGCCTGTACAAAATTTGGATATAATTCTACAAGCTCCTTCAAACCAACAACATGTCCTGCATCAACTTTTTCGGGTTGCCTGACCAGTGATATAAATTCTTGTTGATTCATTTCTAAAATTTAAGTATAAATTCAAGGCTGTGATTTGTTGAAACTTAAATTACCATTTTGCAACGGTATCATTATAGATATTGTCTGTAATCTCGGCTACCATTACTTTCATTAATTCATCCTGCACCTCCGTCAACATCCGGCTACTATCATAAGTTTGAAAAGCAGAATAACTCTTTTCAAAATCATCTTCTGGATTTTTATTATTAGAAAAGCGCACTTTGATTGTCATTGTCAGTTTTGTTTCAGCCGCATACGAGTCTGCACTAATTGCCATCGGAGTCAGCTGATAACCAACAATTTCGCCTTCAATATTCATATCACCTCCCCGTTTCAAAAGCTGCAATCTGGTTTGCTTAGCATACGAATCTCTCAATGTTTCAGTAAAGTACTGTGCCAATGGAGGATAAACAAGCTCTGCTGTATTAGGAAAATCTACGATCGAAAGAGATTTTGTTTTAGAATAGTCAATGGATGCACCGTTAAATTTATACGAAATTGTGCAGGAAGCTAAAACAAAAGCCATAATTATCGGAATAATAGACAGATAAACATTAGGATAATGTTTTTTTATCATGTTTTTCATATTGGTCGTCTTATTCAATGCCATACTCTTTTATTTTCCGATATAAAGTTCGTTCAGAAATCTTTAATTCATCTGCAGCAGCTTTACGTTTTCCCCGATGCTTTTCAAGCGTTTGTTTTATCATTTGACGCTCCATATCTGCCAATGTAAGAGGCTTTTGCGTCGAAGTTACTTCGTGATATTCTTCTGCTTCCTGAAAAAGTTCCACATCATCCACATTATTATATTGCTTCGACTCTCTTTGGGTTTTCTCAGTTTTAAAATCCGATGCTGCACCTGAAGAAGTATACAGAGTGTCCTTGTTTCGTAGAAACGGAGCAGCATATTGAGGTTCGTCATTCTGAATATCATTTTGTTGCCCATTCATGATATCATGAACTAATTTTTTAAGATCGTTCATGTCCTTTTTCATATCAAATAACACCTGATAAAGGATCTCCCGTTCGCTATTAAAAGATTTTTGTTCCCTACCTGGGGAATTAAAAATCGCTGGCAAACGTTCCATATCATCCTTAGGCAAATAAGCTTGAAGAATAGTTGCTGAAATTTCCCGTTGTTGTTCAATAACTGATATTTGTTCTGTAATATTCTTAAGTTGACGAACATTCCCGTTCCAATAGTAATTTGCTAACATCAATTTGGCCTCTTCCGAGAGTTTTATAGCCGGCATTCGATATTTTTCAGCAAAATCTGAAGCAAATTTTCTAAATAGCAACACAATATCTTCTTTACGCTCACGCAATGCCGGGACAGCAATTGGGACAGTATTTAATCTGTAAAACAAATCTTCCCTAAATTTTCCATCTCGTGTCGCAACCGACATATTCATATTTGTTGCAGCAACCACGCGAACATTTGTTTTTTGAGTTTTTGAAGAACCTACTTTTATAAATTCACCGGCTTCGAGCACTCGCAACAATCTAACCTGCGTAGAAAGTGGTAATTCACCTACTTCATCCAAAAAAATTGTACCACCATCAGCCACTTCAAAATATCCTTTTCGATCGGCAGTGGCACCGGTAAACGAACCTTTTTCATGACCAAAAAGCTCTGAATCTATAGTTCCTTCGGGAATAGCACCACAATTCACAGCAATATAAGGTCCGTGTTTGCGGTGGCTGTACTGATGAATGATTTGAGGGAAATTTTCTTTACCTACACCACTTTCGCCGGTAATAAGCACCGAAAGATCAGTAGGTGCTACCTGTACAGCTATATCAATAGCTCTATTCAACAATTCGGAAGATCCAATAATTCCAAACCGCTGTTTTACTGCCTGTATTTCTGAGTGTTGCATAAGATCAATTTTAAAGACTGTAATAATGTCATAAACAGACTGACAAAATTACGAATAATACTGGAAATTGCACGCTAAATAGTGTAAAAAAAAGAAGCAGATAGTTCTGCTTCTTTTTTATTCTAAAAAAATTTGAAAAATTATTTTTTCTTCTTCAGAGTTTTTTCTATTCCTTCAGTGGCTTTCAAAGCAACATCATTCTTTGGATCGATAGCCAGGATTTTATTCCAATACACTTTAGATTGTGTATAGTCTTCTTTTAGGAAATAATAATAACCCAGGAATCTGGAGCATTCAATAATAATAGGATTGAATCTTACATTTGCTTTAGATTCGACAAGAGCCAATGTTTGCTCATAATACGGTTTTGCTGAACCATTTTCAGGGTTAATGGCAAAATTTGTTTTAGCACGATAATAATTTGATCTGTAATCAGTTGGCAGTAATAAAGCCGATTTTGCAAAAATTGTGTCAGCAGTCATTAATGAAACCTTCTTTAAATTAACTTCAGTTGAATCATTACTTCCCAAGAAATAATACATTTTACCCAGATTAATGTATAAATCACCTGTTTTCTTATCTTCAGGAAGTGATTTCATGTAAATCAGATAATTCGAAATAGCATTCTTATAATCATTTTTATCATTATACATATCTGAAATATCTTTTCTCAAATCCACTTTTGATGAATCCATTGCAAGTGCTTTTTCGAATTGAACAATGGCCAGATCAGTTTGATTTGTTTTGCGCAATGCCTGTCCGTAACAGCTATAATCCAATGAAGTGAATTTTGCTTTGTCTGTCTGATTAAAGAAAAGATCAGCTGCTTTTAATGCATCTGTATATTGCTCAAGATTTGTATAATTGTACATCGCTAACCTATTAAAAGCAGGATTACGAGGTGATTTTACCAATCCTTTATTTGTAATCTCTAAAGATTTTGGAAATTCACGATTCAGAAAAAGCAAAAAAGCATATTGAGTTAAATCCTCAATATTTGAGTTCCCTGATTGTACATAAATCTCATAAGATTTAGCTGCCAAATCAAAATTATTTTCTTTATAATAAATGTCAGCTAATTCTTTATCAGCCAACAAGAATTCAGGCTGTTTTTGTTTCAATCGATTCAACATATCAATTGCCAAATTCGGATTTGCATTTTTGTAAGCTCTGGCATATTTAATATACGCTTCTTTACAATTTTCATCATACAGTATAGCTTCTTCATAATTGCTACAAGCTCTTCCTAACTCTTTTTGAGCTAAATGGATATCGCCTAATAAAACTGATACTGCTGCAGATTTTTGTTTTATAGCTCTTGCCTTTTCTTCATAAACCAAAGCATTGGTAACATCTCCATTTGCCAGGTATGCTCTTGAAATTGCTATCAACAAGGGTTGGTTTTTGTTGTTTCCTTTTATTTTGAGCAAATTCTTAAAATCAGTTTCAGCCTCTGCCGGGTTTGATTTAATCTTCAACATGGCAATGCCTACAGCATTCAAAGAATTTACGGGTAAAGCATTTACTCCTTTATTGAAATAATAC
>JBBQMQ010000357.1:0-4937 GCA_038329115.1 Bacteroidales bacterium | reverse complement strand
GAGCGAATTTCCGGTTGGCATGATATTGATGATCCGTGATGAAGTTGCAGCATCGTTGCAGGTTTGTCCGCTTCCTGCAGGTGCAAAATCGCAGGCCATGGGTGCCAGCCGGTTGGTTTCATCGGCATTTAACCCTCCGCCAATGGTGGTTGCCGTATTATTGATCACCACATTCAGGTTTTTCAGTATTTTCTCCAAATCCTTTGCGAATGGTTGTCCATTTGAAGTTTCGAATTCAAATCCCCAGGTATCACTGAATTCATTGAGGACAGTTCCATCGGGGCTATGTTCGGTACAAATATTTACTGCATCCCAGGCAGTATCGTCTACCAAATATGCGCCATAATTCCGGAATGCTTCAGCTAGAATTTTACCGGGTTCGGTCTGTAGATTGAGCGACTCAATCGTCACGTTTGTAGGAATTGCCAGTAAAGCACCCATCCGGCAATCTTTTACAGGTGTACCTTTGGTTCCGTAGTTTTCTGAAGCATAACCATCGGCGGTTACTGCTGGCCAACGATAACCTTTGGTGACTGCATCGTAGAAACAATATTTTGCGCCGTAAATATCAATTTTTAATGCATGATTTATTTTTCCTCCGGGAACTAATTCTCCCAACCTGATTGTACCGCCCAATGTTGACAATCCTGAACCGCCATGCCCACCCCGAGTCCCATCGCCGGTGAGATTCTGGCTCGGAAATTTATAATGCGATGTGGCATCCGTTCCGGCAGTACAGCGTGCAAAAGGCTGTGTATGTTTGATGGTTACTCCATCGGCCATTAAAACTGCCAATCCTGAATTGGGAGTTGTTCCTTTCCATTCATTTTTGCTATACACAAAGTCTGATGGAATTGGTGCTGAAAAAATCAATTTGCCCTGTTTTATACAACGATCTTTTGATGCATCCCAGTCGGCAAAATTTTCATAAATCCCAGTCGAAGGAGCGGTAGGCTTCATGATGATGACTTCCTCGTCAGAATAGAAACCATAAAGCGGAGCGCCGATTTCGGCCGGAATATATTGTGCATCCTTGTGAATTGGCATATTCCAGATCGATGTTTTCGAAAAGGGCTGTTTCAGCGGATCGCGTTGGGCTGATGCGGAAAGCGATGCCATTATTGAGATCAAAAGAGCAAGTGGCAGAATAAAATGTTTCATAAGTAAGACTTTTATTATTCGGTAAATGAAAACAGTTTGCAGCTTCATGATATTGATTAACCTTATCCCAGGTCTGGAATAAAATTCAAAAAATCTGCTGCCTGAATATTTTCAGATTAATTTATGTTCAATTTGAGAAATACTGTCCCGTGAGGTTTTACTTTTGCAGAAATAACTTCTTTGGCATTTGCCAAATTGGTTTTATTCCAAATGTCATAAACTGTATAGGTTTTCATATTATTTAAGCCAATTTCGGACAACCTGACAGAAATGGTTTTTACGATAGAGTCGTTATGGTTGAAAAATGCAATGTACTTTACTTTACTATCCGGGTTTTCAGCAATCCAGACAATTGTGTCGCCTTTGGCAAATAATTCTTTTCCATTCGTACTTTTTTGGTTGACTTCAAGCACTTCTTTATTGGTTAAAAGTGAAAGAGTAAACTCATCTAACCCGGGTAAATTGGAACCAATCATTAAAGGTGACCTCATCATGCTCCAAAGTGTTAACATTGAATATTGTTCATCGGAAGTGAAATTTGTCGTGCGCGGGTGATGAGCTTTTATCTCGGATCTCACCGAAAGATTACCCACAGGGAGCATATCGGCATCGGGCCAGCTGCCAGGTTTTGAATAAGACGCCCAAATGCGAGCCAGCTCAAATTGGTGTTTCAGAGAGGGCCAACTATCCCAAAAATCAGGAGAAATACGCCACATATCTGCATTTTCGGCCAGATGATTGGCTTTATCAATTGGAGCTGCACCTGGAGAAAGACTTATCACAATTGGGCGGCCACAATGTAAAACGGCTTTGTGTATAGACTCAATATCATTGGCATGATAGGGAAAAGCAATGTCATCTACTTTCACAAAATCAACTTCCCAACTGGCATACAGCTCAAAAAGGGAGTTTACATATTCCTGAGCGCCTTTTTTTTCAAAATTAATTCCGCGCATTCCACCATACCATTTGCAAGTGTCATGATTGTTGACAATATCTTGCAGGTGATATTTTGCACCTTTTATTGGTAAGTTTTTTTCCACTGCATTCCATGGAATACCTCGCATAATATGAATCCCAAATTTTAAGCCTTTCGCGTGCAGGTAGTCGGCCAGTGGTTTAAAACCTTTACCACCAGCAGCCGATGGATGAAGCTTTTCTGATGGAATTACCCTTCCAAATTCATCAATAAACTGAGGCGCCGTTTTCGATTGCCAATTATCCTGAGTAAAATTGTCGCCGTACCATAAAAAATCGACTACAACATATTCATATCCAAATTCTTTTAGGCTTTGAGCCATAAAATCGGCATTTGCTTTTACTTCAGACTCAGTTACGTTCATTCCAAAACAATCGTAACTATTCCAACCCATTGGCGGAGTGGGTGAAGTAGTTGTAAACACTTTTGTGTTTTGACTTACACAATTAACAGCACAAAGCAAAAACAGATAAATTAATGATATTCTCATTTTAAAGTTATTTTTTTCGATTAGTTGTTCTGCATATTGTACAACTCTAAATTGAAAAACACTCACTTACTTTTCATATTTTGTGACGCTAATTTTAGGAGTCCATGGTTTTCAATGCTTCATTTTATTAAATTTAACCTCGGAATAAGTATTTACTTATGCTTGATTGTATAAATAAGAAAAGGTTAAATGATGAAAGGCTATCTATTTTTTGTGATACTCGTAATGCAGTTGTGCAATTTAAATGCACAATCTTATAAAATCTATACAAACAACGATGGGTTGTCTAAAAATGCTGTAACCGCAATACATAAAGATAGCAAAGGATTTATGTGGTTTGGTACTGCGGTTGGCCTTAACCGATTTGATGGGTATAATTTTAAAGCTTATTTTCACAACGAAAGCGACAGCATGACGCTGTGTAATAATAATATACGAAAAATATTAGAAGATGTAAACGGTGATTTATGGATTGCCACAACAAACGGGTTGTGCCGCTACAATTACAATGCTGATAATTTCACCAATTATTTTCATGTTCCTGAGCTAAAAGGTTCTGTAAGCAATAACTACATCAACAGTATTTTTATTGACGAGGATAAAAATCTATGGGTTACCACTTCTGAGGGATTTGATAAATTTCTGACTGAAACCAATACTTTTCAGCATTTTGTTTTTAATACCAATGAAAGAGGAGTATCGGAGAATAAAGCCATTTACGACATAACTCAGGATTCGAAAGGAGTTTTTTGGCTTTGCATTGAAGGTAATGGTTTGGCAAGCTTCAGCAAAGAAACTGAGCAGTTTTCGGTATTTAAGGGTGAGAATGGGTTAACCCCAGTTGGAAATACACACAATGGAAAAGTTTTTGCGAAAAACGGAAACGGAGTTTTGAAAATTATTGCTGAAAATGGCGTATTTGATTTCAATTTGCAAACGAAAGTTTTTAGCACATCGCTTCCTGAAAACAAAAATAGCAACATTGATGAATTCGATTATAATCCTTTCGTTAATGTATATACTGATAATACCGGTACGCTTTGGATTAACATCCCAAACAAGGGTATTCTTCAATATGATTCTACACGAAACCGATTTGAATCATACTCTGATGTAAACACGAATTTTGGGTTAATTGATAAGTCAATTTTCTCCATGTGCGAAGATGAAAAAGGAAAAATATGGATAGGCACATCGAAAGGAATTTGCACCTATGACCCTGCTAATAAATTATTTATTAATCAATCAAATAGTTCCAAATCGGTTTATAAAATTAGCCAGTCAATAACCTCGATGATTTTCGACAGATATAAAAATTTGTGGATTGGAACTTCTTCAGGGCTTTATTATTACAACACCCAAGCCGGCATATTAAAATCCTATTTTCATACTATTCAGGATACAAGTTCTTTAATTTCTGATGGGATCTTTTGTGTGTTTGAAGATAGCAAAGGTAATATCTGGGCTGGTGCAGGTGGACTGAATCTGTACAACAAGGCTAAGGATAATTTCAAGCAATTCAGACCTTCAAAAAACTCGGACAAAACGGTTAACTCGGAATATATAGTTGGTTTTTATGAAGATAAATCCGGCATTTTATGGATAAACACCTGGGCAGGTGGTATTAATATTTACCATCCTGATAAAAAAATATTCTCTTTCATAACCGCAAACAAAACTCCGGAAAGTATAATAAAATCAAATGATATTGGCAGTATTGTTGAAGATAGCAAAGGCTTTCTGTGGGTTACTTCAAATTATGGAATTTCAAAATATAACCCACTTACACAAAAAACAGTTTGGTATTCGACCAAAGATGGGTTGATTGACAATACTATTTCTGATGTTTTGGAAGATAACAATGGAAATATTTGGATCAGCACGAGAAAAGGTATTTCGATGTTAAATACTAAATCACAGCAATTTAGAAATTTTGATGCGACTGATGGTCTTCAAGCCAATGAATTTACATTTAATACTGCACTAAAAGCTCCAAACGGCAATCTTTATTTTGGGGGGATTAATGGTTTTACAATTATTAATCCTGACAATCTAAAAGAAAACAAAATTGAACCTGTTGTCTATATCACTAATCTACAAATATTTAATAATTCTGTACGCATTGGTGAAAATATTAATGGACGTGTAATCCTACCTCAAAATATTGTTGCTGCAAAATCAATAACGCTGTCGCAACGTGAAAAGTTTTTTTCGCTCGAATTTACAGCGTTGCACTATACAAATCCCGAGAAAAACCAATATGCCTATATGCTCGAAGGGTTTGATAAAGACTGGAATATTACCACA
>JBBQMQ010000356.1:0-4939 GCA_038329115.1 Bacteroidales bacterium | reverse complement strand
GAGGCAAATTGGCCATCACAATTTTCCCGTTTTCATCAACCCTAACCATCTGTTCCTGGTAGATCAGTTCCCCGGTTTGGAGGTACTGAGTAAGTGTGAGTAAGTTTAAACCCATTTTCCTTGATGAAGAGTTTTATCATTACATTTGCTTTTTGAAATTGGTATCTAAATGGCATTTATAAGTAGTAAAAAGATGATTTTATATATTTGCAGGAACTGAGACTTTTATATTAGTTACAGATGAAGATACTAAATTTACATATATACATTCTATTAGGGTGTTTTTTATTTTTTATTCCACAAATTTCAACGTCACAGAAATACTTTTTCAGTCACCTTACGGCTGAAGACGGATTATCGAGCAATATAATACGTTCTATTACAAAAGACTCACGTGGTTATATATGGGTTGGGTGTAACAATGCCTTAAATCGTTATGATGGTTCAAAATTTATAAGGTATGTTCATAATCCAAAAGATTCGACCAGCATTACAGGGGGAGCAATTGATGCAATATTTGAAGATAAAGACGGTATTTTATGGATTTCAACCAAAGATGGGGTATGCACATTTGATTATAAATCGGAGAAGTTTACAAAAGTAAGGGAATCTGGAATAGAAAATACTTCAGGTGGAACATTTTATGTAACGAAGAAAAGCGAGTTTATCCTTTGCTCGCCAAAGGGTCTTTATATTTATGAAAGAACATTAAACAGATTTAGAAAATATTTGAGTTCAAATATTGATAATCGAGCATCAACAATGATTGAAGATAAGTATGAAAATTTGTACATTGGTACTTGGGGGAATGGATTAGTTGTTTTGAGTAAGAATAGAAAAGATTATATTATTAAAAAAAATCAACCATTTTCAGACTTAAGTTTTACTAATTGCGTTGTATCTCTGGCAATTAGCAAAGACGATAAAATCTGGATTGGTGCACGCGATGGTTTTTACAATGGTAAAATAGTTGAAGATAACGAAATATCAAAATTTGAAATTCACCCAGTTCTCAACAGGATGAACAAGGTACTCCCAATTAGTAATACACAGATTAACAGTCTTATTATTGATGAGAATGGTAAAATATGGATAGGTACTGAAAATGGTTTAAATATATATGATCCCAAAACTGATATACTTAATTCTCTTTATTCGGCCAAAAATACCAGTGGTGGGTTAAGCAATAATTTGATAAACTATATTTATAATGAGCCGGGTGGTGGAATTTGGTTGGGTACTTATCAGGGAGGAATTAATTATTTCTCAAAAGGAAATGTTCCTTTTCAAGATAGAATACCTTTTATATCGCAATCTGAAAATGATAAAATACGATATGTCAAGTCAGTACATCAGGATTTATACGGTAACATTTGGATTGGAACTGATTTTGGTCTGCATCGATTTAATAAATCTTTACAATTAGAAAAAACATATCAGAATAATTCTCAATCCGGATCTTTACCAATAGGGGGAGTTACTGCAATTTATACGGATAAATCAAATGAACTATGGGTAGGACAATGGGGAGGAGGTGTGAGTCGATTAGACCAAAAAACAGATAAGTTTATAAAATATTCAATCACAGACCTGAAAAATACAACTGACTCTTCCCTAACGGGAGATTCAAATACACGAGCATTTGTTGAAGACAGTCGTGGATATTTGTGGATTATCAATATGTTTTATATTATTGATTGTTACGACAGGAAATACGATAGCTTTAAACATTTTAGTATTGCCAAAGATTTGAATCAGCCAAACATGGAAATGAAATCTGCGGCAATAGATAAGAATGACAATATTTGGATTGGAACTACTGGTGCAGGTCTGATAAAATTTAACACCAAAGATTTTAAGTCCAAATTATTTTCTCCTGCGGAAAACAACAATTTGGATTTAAAAAATAGTTTGCCTAGTGTAGATGTTTATGCTGTGATTGTTGATCATAAAGGTAAGATCTGGATGGGGACAGGAAAAGGATTGTGTCTATTTGACCCTGAAAAGAATACTTTCATTACTTATTCAACTGAACAAGGATTAAATTCAGAAATGATACTTAGTATAGTTTCTGATAGCAAAAATAATATATGGGTTTCGACATTAAAGGGGATATCGAAGTTCGATTCTGGAACCGGTTACTTTACAAATTATGATAAAAGCGATGTGGTAATTCCTAACACAGAGGTTGCATACAATGATAGGGAAGGAAAATTGTTTTTTGCCGGTGCTAATGGGATAACTGTCTTTCACCCCGATTCGTTATGGAAAAATGAGATTGCACCTCCCATTGTTTTTACTGATTTCAAATTATTTGATAAATCAGTTTTATTTGACCCAAAACTACTTCCAAATCATGTTAATGAATCGGAAGGTATTGTATTAAATTATTTCCAAAACAGTTTTACTATTGCATATAAAGCGCTCAACTTTATTCAACCTGAAAAAAATATTTATTTCTACATGTTGCAAGGATTTGACACCGAATGGAAATACAATGGCATAAAAGATGAATCGAATTATACCAATATTAATCCGGGAACATATTATTTTAAGGTAAAAGCAGCCAACAATAATGGTGTATTAAACAATACAGAACGGGTGTTGAAAATAGTGATAAACCCAGCTTGGTGGAAAACGATGTGGTTTCGTATTTCTATTGTTTTTTTAATAATGCTTGTTACAGCAGCTATCATAAGGCTGCGGACAATCCAATTGGAACATCAAAAGAAAGCCCTGAAAATCAGGGTACACGAAAGAACACTTGAAATCGAAAAGCAGCAAATTGAGTTAAAGAAAAAGGCTGAAGAGTTAGAACAAACTAATCATTCACTGCTATTAAACACAAAAGAAGTTGAACTTCAAAAGAATATACTTGAAGATAAAAATGTAATACTCGAACAACAAAAGGAAAAGATTTTATTGCAAAAACTTGAGGCCGAAGATTTATCAAGTAAATTGCATGATGCTGATCAGAAGAAAATAAAATTCCTGACCAATATATCGCATGAATTCAGAACACCTTTGTCGCTTATAATCAGTCCGCTTCATAAGACTTTACGAGAAATAGGTACAATTAAAAGAGACAAACTGCATATCAGGTTAAATCTGATGTATCGAAATACGATGCGCTTGCTTCGCTTGATTAATGAGTTTCTTGATATTTCAAAGATTGAAGCAGGCCTTTTGAAATTGAGTGTTGGAAGGGGCAACCTCCATGAATTTATATTTGGTATCACTGAATCATACCGTTATTTGGCTGAACAGAAAAAAATAGAATTTGAATTTATTAGTGAGATGGGAAATGTCATCTGCTTTTTTGATGCCGACAAAATTGAAAAAATCATAAATAATTTGCTTTCAAATGCTTTCAAATTTACGCCTTCGGCAGGGAAAATTACCATTCGGTTATTGGCTTTGGAAAAAAACACTAACCATGAAGTTGAAACCATGCTTATATCTGTTGAGGATACCGGAATTGGAATTGATCAGGAATTTAGAACAAAAATATTTGAGCGGTTTTATCAGATCGATACCAATGAAGGACAGATTTCGGGCACAGGAATTGGCCTTGCACTGACTCAGGAGTTGATTGCCATGTATGGCGGTACTATTGATTTGGAAAGTGAGCCCGGTTTAGGAAGTAAATTCATTGTAAGCTTACCTTGTAGCATCAATCATTTTAAAGCCAATGAAATTACAAATGAATTGATTTCGGGTCACAAAAACACCTACGGACAATATTATTCAACAGAATTGACTAGTTTCGATATTACCAAAGTTGATAATGAGAATTTGGATCAATCAAAATCGACCGTTTTATTGGTAGAAGATAATAAGGATATTGTCCAATTCCTTCAGGAGCAATTTTGCGATGATTTTAACTTTGTTTTTGCCTTTGATGGAATTATTGGTTTCGAGAAAGCTGTTTCTGTTTTTCCGCAGGCAATTATACTGGATGTAATGATGCCCAGAATGAATGGTTATCAGCTATGCGAAAAGCTGAAGAAGGACGAAAGGACATGTCATATCCCAATTATTTTTCTGACCGCACTTGCCGAAAAGGTTGAACAAATGGAAGGGTTGGAAAATGGCGCTGATGACTATATTACAAAACCATTTGATGTTGATCTTTTAAAACTTAAGGTAGTAAATCTGATTGAAACCAGACAAAAACTAAAATTGCTTTACCAGAAAAAACTAACAATCGACTTATTTGATACTACTCCGGATTCATTTGATGAGAAGTTTATTCGTAAAGTGATGACAATTTTGGATAAAGAAATAACAAATTCAAATTTTGGGGTAGAAGAATTGAGCAGGACTATAGGGTTAAGCAGGACACATTTATACCGTAAAATTCGGGAGATTACTAATCAGAGTCCGGTAGAATTTATACGTAATGTAAGGCTTGAAAGGGCTGCCAAGCTTCTGATACAGAATAAATACTACATATCAGAAGTGGCATATATGACTGGATTTGTAGAAATGTCGTATTTCCGAAAAATCTTCAAAGAGTTTTATGGTGTCTCTCCGAGCGATTATTCTAAAGGAGGGACGACATCAGAAGAAAAGCCGGATATCAATGTCAATAGTATTTAGAACTTATATAGTTTTAGTATATTTTTTCGATCATTTTAGCCTCATTGAATACATGTGAACGATATTTTTCAGAAAACCCGCAAATCTTAACCAGTACATTTTCAATTCCTGAATCATAAATTTCATTGAATTTCAGGTCTTCCGGAAGTTGGGTTCCGCTTTCATTAGTTGCCCGAAAATGGCAGCCAGCGAGCAGACTTTCCAGAATTTTATCGTAGGGCAAATTCAGTTCTATTGCCAAATGAATAGCTCCAGCCAAGCGGTCTTCTGCACCAAGCTTTCGTTGCAAATCACAACCGACCCTAAAAATGGTATCGCCCAATGCCTTGTTTTGAAA